>JAQGMD010000022.1 GCA_028292565.1 Burkholderia sp.
AAAAATACGGTCTTCCTGGTTGGACTCAACATCGAACTGACGCTGCAGGCGCTCAATCACCTCGGGAAACACGGCGCGTGTCACAAGTATTTTTGGCTTGGTCATAGTATTAGCGGAAAAAGATAAATGTCATCAGGATGAAAAGTGGTATCAGCACGACGCAGGACCACGCCATATAGCCGAAGAACGACGGCATCTTGATGCCCCGCTCTTCCGCGATCGCCTTCACCATCAGGTTGGGCGCATTACCGATATAGCTGTTGGCGCCCATGAACACCGCACCACACGAGATGGCAGCCAGTGTCGTAGCCATAGTCGTCATCAATATTTTCGGATCACCGCCGGCGGTATTAAAAAACACCAGATAGGTCGGCGCATTGTCGAGGAATGACGACAGGATTCCGCTGGCCCAGAAATACATGGCGGGAATCGGTTGCCCGCTGCTGTCGGTCACAGCGCGGACGATCGGTGCGAATGCACCAGCTTCACCCGCGCGCAGCATCGCGATTACAGGAATGATGGTGACGAAAATGCCCGCGAAAAGTTTCGCGACTTCCTTCATCGGCCCCCACGAAAATTCATTACCTTCCCGTGCACCGCGCGGTGTGATCCACAGCGACACGAACACCACTCCGATCAGCAAAACGTCGCGGAGCAGGTTCTGCAATTCCACCGGCGTGCCAAATACCGAGAACACAAAGCCGGGTTTCCACAGTCCGCTCATCAGCACCAGGCCAACGATCACCGCCAGCAATATGAAGTTGGCCTTGCCTTCGAAGCGGATCGCCGAGTCGGGCGTCGGGTCGGGACGCAAGACTTCTTCGCGCTTCCGATAATAATAAAGGTCGAGGAAATAGAAGATGGCCAGCAGCGCGGTACAGAGGAACAGCGTCTCCGGGAATATGTGTTTCATCGTCCAGAAAAACTCCACGCCTTTCAGGAAGCCGAGGAACAATGGCGGATCGCCCAGCGGGGTCAGCGAACCGCCGGCATTGGCCACCAGGAAAATGAAAAACACGACGATGTGCGCCGCATGCTTGCGGTTGTCGTTGGCCCGGATCAACGGCCGGATCATCAGCATCGATGCGCCGGTGGTTCCCATGAAGCTCGCCAGTACGGTGCCGAGTGCCATCAGGCCGGTGTTTAATGCAGGCGTGCCGTGCAGGTTGCCGCGCACACAGATCCCGCCGGCGGCGACGAACAGCGCGGTAAGCAGGATGATGAATGGGAAATACTCGGCGAGGAAAGCATGTACCGCACCCTCCAGTGCCGCATGCGCACCAAAGAGCACGGCAAAAGGCAGCAAGAACGCCAGTGACCACGCAGCAGTAAGCTTGCCGAAATGATGGTGCCAGAAATGAGGAAAGAGCAACGGACCGATAGCGATGGACAGGAGCAGGCCTGCAAACGGAATACCCCACCAGCCCGCCAGCAGGCTACCGTCCAGTTCCGATGCATGACTGAGTGCAGGCGCCAGGCCGGCAACCACAGCAAAAATTTTTGCGCGCAATTTCTCTCCCCCGTGAATTATTGTTTTTGCGGGGGTATTCTATCCGCGCATTGAAATGTTCGTCAGGCGCCCGCCACCACGATCACATGCACCCGGTACGGCCCATGTGCGCCCAGCACGATAGTTTGCTCGATGTCACCGGTGCGCGACGGTCCCGAAATAAAATTGGTCGCGCGCGGAAGTTCGCCATGTTCGGCACGCGCCAGCGCAAACGCGTCTTCCATCGAACCGACGATGCGCGAAGCAGGCAGCACCGCAATATGGGTTTCCGGCAGCAGGCTGGCGGACGCGAACGTATCCGGCCCGGACAACATCATCAGCGTGCCGGTCTCCGCCACCGCGCAGAACACGCCGGTGATGCCGACCATGTCTTCATTGCGCGGCTTCCGGAATTCGAGCTGCAAACCGGAATCGGCCCATGGCAGTCCGGTGAGCGTTTTCCACGCAATCGCATTTTTTTCAACGCCGATGCTGTCGAGATATTTAGCCGCGGCGGCGGGCACCTCGGCCACTGTCTCGACTTCGTCGACGGTATCGGTCATGCGCAACGCCTGCTCCCTGAAGCGTTTGACCAGGTCCTGGCCGATGTCCGGGCGCGGGCCGACAGGATGACGCTGCAGGTAGTCCTGCACCGCATCGCGTTCAGCCTGGGTCGGTTGGTCGGGGCGGTTCTGGGCTTTGCGGATGCGACTGAAAATGGCGCGGCGTGCGGCGGACGTGTCCATAGTGACCTTTGAAGAAAACGGGCTAAAGTTTAACCGAATCGCCGGACGGCTTGCTGCCGTTACCACATGATTTAATTTCGGACGGGCGACGCAAATAATTCAACAGTGTCTCCAGTTTATTGCCATTAGGGCAATCATCGAAAGCGCCCTAACCGTTCTGCCGCATTTGCTTATTCGGAATCTATATAAGTGCGGTTTGTTATGTCGATTAAAATGTCTTAAAATACAAGGCTTTGCAACAGGTTGTCTGTTCGGGCCGATTCTCCTCCCGCCCTTCGTTTCAGCCCCGCACCACCCATTTCACACATTCAAAGATAGGACTGTTATGACCCACGTTGTGACCGAATCCTGCATCCGCTGCCGTTACACCGACTGCGTTGATGTATGCCCGGTAGATTGTTTTCGGGAAGGCCCGAATTTTCTCACGATCGATCCCGACGAGTGCATCGATTGCGCTGTCTGCGTAGCCGAATGCCCGGTCAATGCGATTTATGCCGAAGAGGATGTGCCGGCCGATCAACAGCAATTCGTCAAGATCAACGTCGATCTCGCGCGCAAGTGGCCATCGATCACCAAGACCAAGGCGCCACTGCCGGATGCCGACGAATGGAAAGACGTCAAGGACAAGCTGGATCAGCTCGTCAAATAATCTATTTACACTCTAGGAGGCTCTTTGCGGCACTGACGTGCAGAAGCGCCTTCGCATGAATTGAACAGGAAATCGACAGTCGTATGGAAACCAGCAACGGCGTAGCAACCCAAAATCCCAATACTGCGGCAACCGCGGGCAAAAGCCCGATCGAAACCGATGCCGTCATCATCGGCGCGGGCCCGGTCGGCCTGTTCCAGGTGTTTGAACTCGGTTTGTTGGAAATTAAGGCTCATGTCATCGACTCCCTGCCAGCAGTGGGTGGGCAATGCGTCGAGTTGTATCCGGATAAACCGATTTACGACATTCCCGCCGTGCCGGTGTGCACCGGCCAGGAACTGACCGACAACCTGTTGAAGCAGATCGAGCCGTTCGGCCCGACCTTCCACCTCGGCCAGGAAGTGACGGCGGTCGAGCGCCTTGAAGACGGACGATTCCACGTCGAGACTTCGGCCGGTACGCGCTTCATCACCAAGACCATCTTCATCGCAGCCGGCGTCGGTTCGTTCCAGCCGCGTACGATCAAGGTCGACGGCATCGAACAATTCGCAAACAAGCAGCTGTTCTATCGCGTCAAGGATCCGTCACAGTTCCATGGCAAAAACCTGGTGATCTGCGGCGGCGGCGATTCGGCGCTCGACTGGGCCCTGAATCTGGTCGGCAAGGCGGAATCGGTCGTGGTTCTGCATCGTCGTGAAGAATTCCGCGCGGCGCCGGCATCGGTCGCGAAGATGAAGGAATTGTGCGACAACTATGAAATGCAATTCCTGGTCGGCCAGGTGAGCGGCTTCGAAGCAAAGGATGACCAGCTGTCCGAGGTCAAAGTTACCGGCGCCGACGGCGTAACCCGTCGCCTGCCGCTCGACAACCTGCTGGTGTTCTTCGGCCTGTCGCCGAAGCTCGGCCCGATCGCCGAGTGGGGCCTCGATATCGAACGCAAGCAATTGAAAGTCGATACCGAAAAGTTCGAAACCAATGTGCCGGGTATTTTCGCGGTGGGCGACATCAACACCTACCCGGGCAAGAAGAAACTGATCCTGTCCGGTTTCCATGAAGCGGCCCTGGCTGCCTTCGGCGCCGCACCGTACATCTTCCCGGAAAAGAAGATTCACATGCAGTACACCACCACCTCGCCGAAGCTGCACAAGATACTCGGCGTGGAAAGCCCGGTGTTCGATTAAGCAAAACACCTGCGCAAATAAAAACGCCCCCTGGTCGCAAGACCAGGGGGCGTTTTGTCATCTACGTCATTGCTTCCACTCCAACCCGACAAACAACATGCGGCCGTCGCCCGGGAAAAACTGCGGCATGTCCCTGCCGCCGGCATTGGCGATCACACCGGTAGTGGCGGCGTATTTTTTGTCAAGGATGTTCCGCGCTTCGGCAAACCACCCGAAGCCCCCGCGCTTGGCATCCGCAGGACGCTGCCCCACTTTTAACCCCCACACCTCGTAGCTGTTGGCGAACAAGGTGTTTGCCATATCGACCGCATAACGCTGCGGCGACCATTCGACATTGGCGCCCGCATAGACCCCGTTGGGGGCGGTGTACAGCAGTTCCGACTTCAGCAGCGATTGCGGAATGCCGGGCAGGCGCATGTTGCCATACCCGGGATCGCCGTCGTAACGAAAATCGTTGACCAACAACGCGTTGCGCCATGCAAACGCCTTGTGCATGCGCCAGTTCACGGCCGCTTCAAGTCCAGTGTGCAAGGTATGCGGCACATTGGCGGTGATGCTCTGGCCAGGGGCGATTTCCTGACTCAACAGTTCGTCCTTCAGCTTGGCATGATAGAGCGACACATCCCAGTCTATCGAATCAAGCTGGCCGCGTGAACCGATCTCCAGCGTCTTGCCCTTTTGCGCCCTCACCTTCGTCACGCCACCAGTGCCGGACAGCTCGCCGAATGAGGGCGGCTCATAGCTGGCGGACAAGTTGGCATAGAGCTGCGCCTGCGGCGAGTAGTCATACAGGACGCCAAGCTTGGGACTGGTGCCGCGATAAGTTGCGTCAAAACTTTGATTGCCGTCCGAAAAGAACAGGTCTCTGTATTCGCGCCGTGCGACAGTGTGCTGCACGCCGCCGACCAGCGTAACCTGCGGTGCGATCCGGTACTGGTCCTCGAGGTAAAAGTCGGTGTTGCTCGCGTCCTGCCGGCTCTTGCCGGTGCGGGCGCCACGCGCTCCGCCGACATTCACCCAGCGATCCTCGTCCGTTTTTCCCCAGGCCGGGCTGATACCCGCCACCACCCGATTGTTGCCATTGACCTGCACATAGCGCACACCCAACCCATAATCGGAGCTGCTCTGGTCGAGCACCTGGAAAATCGGATGAAACAGGTCTTTCTCCGCGTAGAAGGCGCTTGCTTCCAGCACCCCTGATCCCAAGCGCAATGTGGTTTTGTTGGAAATCCGGTTGAGCCGCGTGTCGCGCCTCTGGTCCTTGGCCACGTTATCCGGGAACGCCTGGCGCGGATCGGCCTCGAGGGCTGCCTTGGTGAGGGCGCCGGGCAATTCTGAATCGCTGCGGTTCGCGGCCAGATAAACACGCGTCTCGAGATCCGGGTTGATCATGATGCCGGCGTTGCCGTTAAAGCGCACGCCTTCCTGTTGCGCATGCCGGCGAAAACCCTCCTGTCCCAGATAACCGAGCGACGCGACATAGTCGATTTGCTTCTGCTCGCCCGCGACCCCGGCAAACTGCCCGAACAGCCGTCGATAGTCATAGCTCCCCAGCTCAGCCCTCGCCTCCGCGGGTGCGGCGCTGTACCCGTTCGGCGATACGAAATTGATCGCGCCGCCGAGGGTGGTTGAACCATATTGCAGAGCATTTGCGCCGCGAAATACCTCGATGTAGCGGGCCGCCAGCATTTCGATCGCCTGGAAGTCGACACTGCCATCGGCCTGGTTGAGCGGCACACCATCCTGCATCAGCTTGATGCCACGCATGTGGAAGGTACGCTGCAGGCCGGAGCCGCGGATCGACAGGCGCGCCTCTTCGGCGCCGAAACGCGGCTGGATGAATACCCCGGCAGCAAAGCCCAGGGCGTCGGCATACGTGGCCACACGTCCTTCGCGCACCGTCTCGGTATCGACGATATTGGCGCCGCCGGGAATGCGCTGTATCGCTTTGCGCGCGTTCTCGAGTGTCGGCTGGGTCGCCACCGGGAAATCCCGGGCGCCGATCACCTCGACCGGTGGCAATGAAGTAGATTGTTGCGCCCACGCGGAAAGCGCGACGCAAGGGAATGCCGCCACCGAAATGGCGAACGACAGCTTATTATTTTTTAACACGATGAATCCTGTTTTTTAAGCGGCGGGTGCGCTCAACAACGCGCCGCCGGATAAGAGCGTGATTCCCGCGTCGAACCGATCGACGCGAGCCTGGTTTCTTAGATCAGGCGGGAAGTCGGCGGGCCGCGCAAAAACGGGAGTAGCCGGATATGGACGAAAGCCGGCCGGTCGGCCGACAAGACAGGGAGCGGCCAAGCGGGCTGCCGGTGAAAATCCGGCGTGGACTCCGGAGTGGGCACCGCAAAAAACTGGGCTACCGAGCAAACCGGGCA
>JAQGMD010000032.1 GCA_028292565.1 Burkholderia sp.
CGCTGTATTGAATGCAATACCACCGACCAGTAGCAGGACCGCGAGGGTCATGCCGAAACCGGTCAGCATCAGCCATTCAATCGGTGATTTATTAACTCTGTGCATAAACAGGACCTTGGTGATCTTAAAAAGCGCGGGCCATGCGGCCGGTGAATAAACGGCGACGATGGCAGCTGCGGGAGCTGTCAGGCGAGTCGCTTGGTCTGGCGCTGGTGTACATCGGACAACAGACGGGCGAATTCTTTCTTGACGACGGCGTAGCATTCGCAGACGTTGCCTTCCAGGCCGGCGCGATCCACCACCGTGATATGGCCGCGTCGGTAGCTGATAAAGCCGTAGCTCTGCAATTTCCCGGCCGCTTCGGTGACGCCTTCGCGTCGTACGCCCAGCATGTTCGCAATCAGCTCCTGGGTCATCGTCAATTCGTTCGATGGCAAGCGGTCCAGGGTCAGCAACAGCCAGCGGCAAAGCTGTTGTTCGACTGAATGATGTCGGTTGCACACCGCAGTTTGTGACATGTGCGTCATCAACGCCTGCGTATAGCGCAGCAACAGACGCATTACCGTGCCGGCGCGATCGAATTCTTCCTTCAGGATGTGGGCTTTCAGCCGGTAGCCGTGGCCGCCGGTCTGTACCACTGCGCGGCTGGGCGTCGTTTCGCCGCCCATGAAAAGGGAAACGCCGAGGATGCCTTCATTACCGACGCCGGCAATTTCAGACGAGCCACCGCTTTCAAGCAGGTAGTGCAGGGAGACGATCGACGTAGTCGGAAAGTAGACGTAGTGTAGTTTGCCACCCGACTCGTAAAGGACGTCACCAAGCAGCATCGGCACCAATTCCAGATGCGGCGCCAGGCGGTCGAAGTCAGCGTCGAGCAAGGCTGCCAGCAGGTGATTGTGGTTGGGATCGTGCATGCCGGGCATCCGAGTGCTCACTTCCAGTCGTTAAATTGCGAGGCCCACAGATAGAGCTCGGGAAGGCACGCGTGCCAGAGGGTAACACACGTGGAGCGAATCCCCTAAACAATTCCGGCGCGAAACGAGCGCTCTGAATATACGTAGGTAAAGCGGCCATTTACCTGTATAGTGAATTTGGCATTCTTCCCCCCGCTTCGTTATGGGCGCTTCTCTCCCGCGAAGATGCTGCACTCGCTAGAACTTCCACTTTCATTTTCAATTCAAGGGCGATAAGCCATCTGATTGCGAAGTGCGAACGTTGCGATTTGCACGCGCGTCGCAGATCCCAACCTGCGTCAACCCGCGTACCCGACGATTCGGCCGTGACAAAATACGCGTGCACGGATCGCAAAAAATTTGACTAAAACGGAGCATAATAAATGGCTAAATTAGGCGTGTTAGACGCGAGCAATGCCGTTTCTGGTATACGTGCGTTACGTGCAGTGATGACGAAAGACCTGAATGAGGTTGAAAACAGCATCCATGAATTGAGCCAGCCCAGTATGGCGCACTCGGAAGGCAGTGTTAATGAGTTACAAGTCTATGAGGTCACCAGGGCCGCTTTGTATAGCGGCCTGGCTGGCATAAATGAGGTGCTCGGATGGATAAACCTGATGACTGAAAAAGACGCTGAAGGCAATGCGGTAGACGTAGTGAGGTCGCTACCCAGCGTTCCGGTATCGTCGATTAATTAATTCTTGCAGAGGAGAATAGAAATGAGCAAAAGTCAGGACGCCAAAAAAACGCCCAAAAAAGAACCGGCCAAGACGGTGAAGGAAAAGAAGGCTGCCAAGAAGGTGAAGAAAGAGGAAAAGAAACGGCAGCAGTAAATCTTACTCAAAAAAAGCGCCTGAAGCGGACGAAGAATATCAGTTCGTCCCCTGCAGGCGCCGATATACCGTATTGCGCGATATCCCCAGTTCCCTTGCCGCTGCGGATACGATCCCGCCAGGGGCGTCGAGCGTTTTGCGGATCATGGCAAGCTCCACATCGCCCAGCCTTGTGCCCGTGTCGGGAAGGTTCTCGACGGACGGCCCAGCGCCGACTTCCGGCGCGAGCCCCACTTCTTCCAGCAAATCATCCGACAGAGGCTCTCGTCGAATCTCGCGATCGTCTGACGCCATTGCGACTGCCATGCGCAGCAGGGTTCGCCAGCTGACGGATGTTGCCCGGCCATGAGTAGCGCTTGAAGAGCAACATGGTGTCAGGCGCAACGGTGAAGTCCTCGCCGTTCGACTCGTTAGCCACAATTTTTCGGACCAGCTTTTCGAAATCCGTGCGCTCACAGCGGCGGCAATTTGATGGTCAGCCCATTCAGTCCGATGAACTTCACAGGCTACGCACGCTGCCTCTGTCCGCGACAATATCGCCCGCGCCTGACGTCATATAACGTGGCATAGTACGGGCTCGACTGCGCTATTTGGAGTCGAGCCCTTTTCTTATTATTATTGCAATCATGGATAGCGTCGATCTTGAAGTACTGAAGGCTTGCGACCAGTGGCTCCGTCTCGGCCGTAAATGCCAACTTGTCACCGTCATCAAGACCTGGGGCTCGAGCCCCCGGCCTGAAGGCGCCACGCTCGCGGTTTGTGAAGATGGCCATGTAGTTGGCTCGGTGTCGGGTGGATGCGTGGAAGATGATCTGATTGATCGGGTGCGCAAGGAAGGCATTACCCGGACCTTGCCGGAGATCGTTACCTACGGGATTACCGCCGACGAGGCGCATCGCTTCGGACTGCCGTGCGGCGGCACGATCCAGTTGGCGATCGAGCCATTGTTCGGGAAGAGCCGCATCGATGAGATGTTGCAGCGCTTGTCCGAACATCAATTGGTCGCACGCCGGCTTGAACTGGCAACCGGAGAAGTGACACTCGGGCCGGCCACCAGCGGTATGAGCATGCAGGTGTCCGAGACCGCGCTGACCACAATTCACGGTCCGCGCTGGCGCTTACTGATCATCGGAGCAGGACAGTTGTCGAGCTTCCTCGCACAGATAGCGGTCGGCATGGATTACAACGTCACCGTATGTGACCCGCGCGAGGAATACCGCGAAAGCTGGAACCTGCCCGGTGTGGAAGTGGTGCACGCGATGCCGGATGACCTCGTCATGGAGATGCGGCTCGATGCGCGTAGCGCGGTGATCGCGTTGACGCACGATCCGAAACTGGATGACCTCGCGCTGATGGAAGCGCTGAAATCCGACGCGTTCTATGTCGGCGCAATCGGCTCGCGCGTGAATAACGCAAAACGGCGCGAGCGCCTGAAGGAATTCGATGTGACCGATGAGCAGCTGACAAAACTCCACGGCCCGATCGGAATATATATAGGCAGCAAGACGCCCTCGGAGATTGCCATTTCGGTCCTGGCGGAGATGACCGCGGTGAAGAACGGCATCAAGCTTCCTGATGAAATGCGCGTCGAAAATGCAAAACACGCCGCGCAATTGTCGGCGAGCGAGCCTTCATGCGGAATCTGACTGAGGGGATTCTTCCCTGCTCTTGATATTGTTCAATCGATAACTGGTAGTTCGGCAATATAGTAATTTTTGTATGTCCTGACCCATGAGGAGGGGAAGTGCAAAAATTCGTAGCGCTAAACAAATGCCACACCCTGGCGCCAACCGGGGTGGCTACATGACGAAGCACGTCATCATCGGGAATGGGCCGGCCGGGGTCATTGCGGCCGAAACCATCCGCCAGAATGCGCCCGACGACACTATTCTCCTCGTCGGCAGGGAGCCGGAGCCGCCGTATTCGCGTATGGCGATCCCCTACCTGCTGCTGGGTACCGCCGATGAAGCGGGAACTCACCTGCGCAAAGACCCCCAACACTTCTCCAGGCTACGCATAGAGCAAACCTGCGGCAGCGTGGACAGTATCGACACCAGCGCCAGTGCACTCAGGATGCAGGGCGGTGACTCGATCGCGTTCGACCGGCTCCTGATCGCAACCGGGTCGCGTCCGGTTCTGCCCAACATCCCCGGAATCGATACTCCTGGCGTTCACACCTGCTGGACTCTGGATGATGCACGCCGGATCATGCGGCTGGCAAAGCCGGGCGCGCGCGTGGTCCTGATCGGCGCCGGTTATATCGGCTGCATCGTGATGGAAGCGCTTGCCGCGCGCCGCGTGCGGCTGGCCGTCATCGAGCAACGCGACCGCGTGATGCCTAACTTGCTCGGTGCAGGCGCCGGCAATATGCTCAAGCATTGGTGCGAGCGCAAAGGCATTAAGGTACACACCTCGACCCGGGTAGATGCGATCGAGGTAGGCGCGCCACTCACAGTGACCTTATCGAACCAACAACTATTGGGAGCGGACCTCGTTATCTGCACCACGGGCGTTCAGCCAAATGTCGACTTCCTGCGCGACAGCGGCATCAAAATTCGTCAAGGCGTCGTGGTCAACGCGTGGATGCAGACCAATGTCGCGGGAATCTATGCGGCGGGTGATTGCGCCGAAGCGTTTGACGCGGAATCCGGCAACGCGACCATTGCGGGCGTCCAGTCGAATGCCGCCGACCAGGCGTTATGCGCCGGCCTGAACATGGCAGGCAAGCATGCGTTCCAGCGCGGTGTCAGACAGGTCAATGTGCTCGATACGATGGGACTGATTTCCGGCTCCTTTGGTCAGTGGCGCGGCGTGTCGGGTGGTCAATGGGTAGAGTTCAACGATGAGCGCAACTTCAGGTATCTGCGACTTGAATTCAGCAACGACGTGCTGGTCGGCTCCAATTCCATTGGCCTCTCGGAGCATTCAACCGTATTGCAAGAGCTGATCCAGCGCCATGTCGCCCTCGGCGAGTGGAAAGACAAACTGCTGCAGGATCCAACCTGCCTGAAGGAGGCGTATCGAGCCTGTGTCCAGTTACGCTATACGCAACAGGCCGCGAGCAACTAAGGCACCGCGCAGGAATAAGTTGGTCAATTTTGCTGGCAGTAGCGGGCGCGTTGCTGCGTTGCTCGTCGTCGCCATAGCTCGCTATGGCTCCTCCTCATGCCTTGCACCGCATCCCGCGACGGCCGCCAAATTGCCCAACTTATCCCTGCGCGGTGCCTAAGGCCCATTCCGTCGCAGTTCGTGTTTCTCCATCTTGTCGGAACGACATCCCTGTCGTAATCCCTCGGCATCAGCGTATTCCGCTGCATATTTCCATCTGATATGATTTCGTCAATTGTGCGCCCCTGAGGCGCCATATCCACTTCAAAAGGCTCCGAGTATGAACCAGGCACATACACCTGAGAATGCGGAAACCGGCAGCCGTCGCTTCGTGCTCGAGATGCTTGGCTTTTCCGGCGCTGAAAAGGACATGCTGGCCTCGACGTTTCGACTGACCGGGCGTCGGGCGTTTTATTACGCTGAAGCCAGCGCTCCCAAAGAGCGCAGCGACATTTACCTCGTCAATGCCGACAATCCCGACGCCCTCACTCATTTGAAATCCCGGTCTCCGTATGCCCCTGCCGTCCTGGTCGGTTCCGGCGTGGCCGGCAGCCCATGGCCAATGATCGACAGGCCGATACGCTGGATGCGCCTGTTTGAGCAGCTCGATAAATCGATGGAGTCGGCACTGGCAGAGCGCGCGCGCCGCCTCGAGAGCGCGAACAGCGGTAAATGGGACGGCCGTACCTATCGTCGCGCGGTCGACAGGCATGCACATCCGCAGCCGGTATTCATGGAGCCCGATCCGGTCGAAACAGTGCTGGTCGTGGATGACAGCGCGACCGTGCGTGCATTCATGCGCTCGAAACTGGCCCCGTTCCGCTTCGATGTGGACTATGCCGAAAACGGCGAGAAGGCCATCGACATGGCCCAGGCTAAAAAATATACCTGCATTTTCCTGGACATCATGATGCCCGGGATCGATGGATACCAGGTCTGCAAGAGCATCAAATCGAACGTCGATTCGCGGGATACCGCGGTGGTCATGTTGAGCAGCAAATCGTCAGCGTTCGATAAATTCCGGGGCACTTGGGCCGGATGCGATGCTTACCTCGCGAAACCCGTGAGCGAAGACGACCTGCTTGCGACCATTGCCCGGTTCCTGCCGAGTGCGCGTAAAACAGCGCATGCCATCCTTGCCAATCCCTTGTGAATTGAGGGACTGCGGCCTCCATATTGTAGGCGCAATGCAACGACGCTCCCCACCATGCGCCTGCGCGCAGTAAGATGTACTCCGTTATAACTGCTCGCGCGGACCGCGGGTCATAAGGAGTTACATGGGACACCGAAGGAAGAATGAAATGTTCGTCGGGGGCTTCGTGACGCTTTCCTGGTTGACGAGCGCCTGCACCGGCGCCGTGGTATTCAGCGTGATGTACTGGGTTCTGCCCACTATGTTGGCGAACAACCCCCTATTCTCTGGCCTTGGGCGGACGGCCCGGACCTTCGCCTGGTTGCCGCTGCTGGTTTTCGGGACCCTCGCACTTGTCGGATTTGCAAGGTCCGTCGTAATCGGCGAGAGCAGCAGGTCACGCGACCGGAAGAAATCCCGCAAATCGTGGCGCGATACGTCTGTGAACATCTCGCGACTCATGGTGAACCATGGTTGGGGGGTGACCAGGCAAGGGATGCCCGCTCCTAAACCGAAGACGGCCACATTCGACCGATGGACACTGGAAGCGCTGCGTGTACTGGAGTGGAAACGGTTCGAGGCCTTGTGCGCGGAATATTATGAAACCGTCGGGTTTCAATCCGAGACCATTCGATGCGGCGCCGACGGCAGCATCGATGTAAAGCTGTTCAAGACCGATCCTTCCAAGCCCCTGGCGCTCGTACAGTGCAAGACCGGTAACGTGTACACCGTCGGCATGAAGGAAGTGCGCGAGTTGCTGTCGATGATGACGCAGCAAAAAATTCCGCGCGGGATCTATATCACCACCGGCACTTTCAACAGGGATGCGCTCAATTTCGCCGACGATCATCCCATACAGTTACTGGACGGCGATGGCTTCGTGCGGAAGATACTGGCGCTTCCGGAGGAAGAGCAGGAGAGGTTGCTGGAAGATGCTTTCCAGGGTGATTACAAGACACCTACCTGTCCGTCGTGCGCTGTGAAGATGGCGAGACGCTCCGTGGAGGGCAGGTCGTTCTGGGGGTGTGTGAACTCTTCAAAGTGCAGGAATACGTTTGAGATTAGCAGGTGATGCTTTTCTCCTTTCCCCTACCAGGGGGAAGGAGTAACAGCGCGAGGCTCAGCGACACGCCGGCCCCGTTTCACCCTCCGCCTTGAGCTCCCCAACCCCGCTATTTACTTGCAACTCGATGTACTCTATCCTTTGCAACAAAATTACAAAACCAATGCAGTGATGTTGTTAACGGAGGAGACCGTTGAACGACCGCCCGGATTCGCCGATATTGCAGGTGGAGGACGTCACGCTGTCGTTTGGCGGCGTCAAGGCCATCAATGGTGTGACGTTCGAGGTTGCACCGCATACCATCACCTCCATCATCGGCCCGAACGGCGCCGGCAAGACTTCCCTCTTCAATACGATCTCCGGCTTTTACCGGCCTGACGCGGGAACGATCCGCTTCAAGGGCGAATCGATCACCAACCTGCCGGCTCCGATGCGCGCGCGCCTCGGACTCGCGCGCAGCTTTCAAAACATCGCGCTCTTCCGTGGCATGACCGTGCTGGACAATATCAAGCTCGGGCGCCACGTGCATTTGCGCACTAACATCCTCGACGCACTCCTGTACTTCGGTCGCGCACAGCGCGAGGAAGTCGCACTGCGCGCCGACATAGAAGAACGGATTATCGATTTCCTCGAAATCGATCACATCCGCCACGCGCCGGTGGCGGCGCTGCCTTACGGATTGCAGAAGCGGGTCGAGATGGCGCGCGCGCTGGCCATGCAGCCGCAAATCCTGATGTTGGACGAACCGGTGGCCGGCATGAACCGGGAAGAAACCGAGGACATGGCGCGCTTTATCCTCGATGTACGC
>JAQGMD010000105.1 GCA_028292565.1 Burkholderia sp.
GGAAAAAGTCGTTAAATCCCACCTTCCATCCTTAAATAATAATTAGCTCCCATGCCAATACTGACCGAAGAGGCAAAATCATATATCGGCTTTGAAACCGAACCTGAAGCCGCATGTGATCTTGTCGAGCGCGGCGCCGTTCGACGCTATGCACAAGCGATCATGGATGAGGACCCCATCTACTGGAGTCCCTGCGAGCAAAACGCGCGCTATGGCGGGCCGGTTGCACCGCTTCTCTTTCCGACCCTGATGTTCCGCCGAGCCTTTGGCGCGCTTGATCCGATCCAGGAGAATGCGCGCAATCCCGACTTTGACGGATTCACTGCTCCCTCCGGCCAGGGCCTGCCTCCATTGCCAGGGCTTGAACAACTGTCCGTTCTCAACGGCGGTTCGGAACTGGAGTTTTTCCGCTATGCGCGCCACAACGAGCAAGTCATTGTGCGTCAACGCTATGCAGAGATCTATGAGCGTGAGACCAGCAAGGGCGCCATGGTGTTCGTAGTGGTCCAGGCTGAGTATCGAACCAGCGAGGGCGAGCTGCTGGCTCGCGCCCGTCGCACCCAGATTCGGAGGTAGTCATGACAATGAGTCGGATTCAAATGCATTTCGAGGATGTCGTCGAAGGCGCCAATATTCCGGTGTTGGCAAAAGGGCCGCTTACCAGTACGCATCTCATGCGATGGTCAGCCGCGATGGAGAACTGGCACAAGATCCACTACGACCGAGTCTTCGCGGTCGAGCACGATAAGGTACCCGACTTGCTGGTGAACGGTTCATTGAAACAGCAGTTCATGGTCCAATTCCTGAAGGACTGGGCGGGTCCTGGCGGCTGGGTGTGGAAGGTAAGTTTTCAGTTTCGGGCGATGAATCTTGTCGGCGAGAGCTTGCAGGTATGGGCAATCGTAAAAGAGAAGCGGGCTGCTGCCAAATACGGCCTGGTAGACCTCGAACTTGGAATCATCAACGACGCCGGCAAGGAATCAACGCCAGGGCATGCCACTATCGCATTGCCTTTCCGTGACGGGCCGCTCGTCCCCTATCCTTTTGTCCCGCCGGACGCGTAAGTAATCACAACATATACAGGAGACGTCTATGCCATTACCAACATCAATTCAGATCAATGAAGAAGGTCCACGGGAAGGATTCCAGTTTGAAAAGGGAGCGATACCTACCGCACGCAAAATTGAGCTGATTGACAGCCTTTCGCAGACAGGCCTTAACCATATCCAGATCGTATCATTCGTCAATCCGAAGCTTGTGCCCGGTATGGCCGATGCGGAGGAGATTGTGAAGGGCTATAACAGACGCCCGGGAGTTGAATACGTCGGCCTCTGGCTGAACGACAAGGGTTTTGAACGCGCACTGCAGATCGGACGCCTCGACGTCAAGGGGTCGATTACGCTATGCGCGTCGGAGCCGTTCCTGAAACGCAATCAGAACCGGACCATGGACGAAAACATCGAGGCGCAGCGCAAAACGCTGCCGATGTTTAAGACCCACAACGTCCCGGTGGAACGTGGTGGCATCATGGCCGCTTTCGGCTGCAACTTCGCAGGCGATATTCCGGTTCAGAAGGTCATGGAGGTCGTCGGTCAGATCCATCAACTGGCTGATGAGAACGACATAGGCCTGAAGACGCTTACGCTTGCCGACACCATGGCGTGGGCAACGCCGCTCTCGATCAAACGATTGGTCGGTGCGGTGCAAGACCGCTACCCCGATATTGAAATCATCCTCCATCTGCATGACACCCGCGGTATGGGAATCGCAAATGCATATGCAGGGCTGGAGATGGGCGTGCGGCGCTTCGATGCCGCGGTCGCAGGCCTCGGAGGATGTCCTTTTGCGGGACACAAAGGAGCGGCCGGAAACCTGTGCACTGAAGACCTTGTCTTCATGTGCGACGAAATGGGCATTGAAACCGGCGTAAATCTGGAGGCGCTGATAGAGAGCGCCCGACTAGCGGAAGACATCGTCGGCCATCCCTTGCCAGGGTCGTTGATGAGAGGCGGAAGCCTGAAAAAATTGCGCGAGCGTCTTCAGACGACTGCCTGAAAAAAAATAAGCGCGGATCCGGAGTGACCGTTTGCCCGAAGCGGCGAGCGGCCTCGCTCCGGCCAGAAAAGCGCCGCAGCGAAAGTCATGGCTGTGCGTCACCCTCCGGCGCTGTCCCCTGTTTCCCACTTGTTCCGGGCTATTAAAAATGCACGACAAAAACGACAACGTGTTTCAATTACCTCCCGATATCCAAGAGTTTCGTGATCTCGCACGCCGCATCGTGCGCGATGAAATGCTCCCGCTCGAGCAAAAGTACCTGGCGAGTTCCGAATACGCGTTTGGCATACGCGAGACCATCAATCTGAAACGCGCACTCGGTAAAGAGGCGGCAGACCGCCTCATCAAGATCTCGCGCGATACCGGACTGTGGTACATGATGGTTCCTGAAGAGCATGGAGGCAGCGGCCTGTCCTTGCTCGCGCAGGTCGTCATCCTCCAGGAGTTGATGTACACCGCGGTTCCATTTCCCTTTGCTAACGTTCCCAACATCCTGTACGAATGCAAGGGCGATCAGATCGAACGCTTTCTAAAGCCGACGATAGAAGGCGATACGACCACCTGCTTCGCGCAAACCGAGCCGAATGCCGGATCGGACCCCGGCGGAATGATGCAAACCCGCGCGGTCAAGGATGGCAACGAATGGGTTCTCAATGGAACCAAGATGTGGATTTCGATGGCGGCCGAATCGGACATCATTATGGTGCAAGCCGTTACCGATCCGGAGAAACGGCAGCGCGGCGGCATCACAATGTTTCTTGTGGACCGCCGCAATCCCGGAGTGCACATCGAAGAGTCGGGCATCAAGACGTGGCTGAGCCCGCGCCCCGGGCAGTACGTCATTCACTTTGAAAATTGCCGTGTGCCGCAGGAGAACGTGCTGGGCGAACTTGGCAAGGGATTCGGTCTCGGGCAACAGTGGCTTACGATTCACGACCGGCTGCTCAGGGGGCCGCAGGCCCTGGGAAAAATGCAAAGAGCGCTCGACATGTCGGTCGAATGGGCGAAGAACCGGGTCACTTTCGGCAAGCCGCTCTCTGAGCGCCAGGCGATTCAATGGAAGCTTGTCGACATGTATGTCGATCTGCAGGCGCTCAGGTCAATGACCTACGAAATGGCCGCGAGGGCGGATGCCGGTGAAGACGTCCGCACGGAAGCCGCCCTGATCAAGCTGTGTTCGACTGACTGGGGTGCGCGCTGCGTTGATGCGGCAATCCAGGTCCATGGCGCGATGGGCGAATCACTGGAATTGCCCCTTACGATGTTTTACCGGTATCTGCGCCATGGCCAGATCGGGGGCGGAGCCAATGAAATACAGCGGATGCTTATCGCACGAAAGCTGTTGAAATAGAACCGAAGTTGCGCCGTATCTGCCGCAACCTTCTCTGCAACCCACATCCGACTAAAACATGTCAAACAATCGTAACGCTTTGCCAGGCCCATTGAATTCAATCCGCGTTCTCGATCTCGGAATGCTGTTCGCCGGTCCCCTGGTGGCTACTCACTTGGCCGATCTCGGCGCACAAGTGATCAAGATCGAGCATCCTAAAGGGGACGAGGTGCGTAATCTTGGCCGCCAGGCTGATGGCAACAGCCTGTGGTGGAGCGTCACTGCACGCAACAAGAAACTGATTGCAGCCGACGTCTCGCGGCCGGAAGGCGCGGAAGTCGTACGTCGACTGGTCGCTTCAGCTGACGTCGTTATTGAGAACTTTCGCCCCGGCCGGGTCGCCGAATGGGGGCTGGACTATGCCAGCCTGGCCGCCATCAATCCGGGGCTGGTGATGCTGCATATAAGCGGATACGGTCAGACCGGGCCTTATAGCAAGCGTCCCGGCCTGGGTACCCTTGCGGAAGCATTCAGCGGATTTTCGCACGTCACTGGCGATCCGGAGGGCCCGCCCACGTTGCCCGGGTTTCCGCTTGCTGACAGCGTGGCGGCAATCACAGGCGCGTATGCAGTCATGGCGGCGCTATTCGCTCGTGAGCGCAATGGGGGGAAGGGAGATGAAATCGATATCAGCCTGTACGAGCCATTGATGAGCATGACAGGTCCGATGGTGATCGACTATACGCAGCGTGGAGTGATTGCGAACAGGGGAGGCAATCGTGCCCGCTGGTCAGTCCCGAGAAATACCTACAGAACCAGGGACGATCGATGGGTTGCAGTATCCGGAGCAGCCAATTCAGCGGCCTTGCGGCTATTCAGGGCGATCGGCCGCGATGATATGGCCGACGATCCGGGACTGGCAACCAACCCTCTGCGTTGCGTGCGCGTCGATGAATGCGACAGTGTCATTGCCGCATGGATAGCGGAAAGAACCCTGGAGGAAGTGCTGCAACGATTCGAGGAATGCGAGGTAATCGCAGGCCCGGTCTGTGACGTTGAGCAGATCGTGAATGATCCTCATGTCCGGCACCGGCAAACGCTGGCAAGCGTGTCTGACCCGCTGCTTGGCGACGTGGAAGTACAGAATGTCGTGCCGCGCTTCTCGCGCTGCCCTGGGGGCATATCCTGGCTGGGCAAGAGCGAAGTGGGCTGCGACACGAGGGATTTCCTCACCGAGGCCGGCTATTCGGAAAGCGAGATCAGCCGGCTTGAAGAAGCGGGTGTCATACGAACGGGCGCAATAAACAAGCCCGAGGTGCGGGCCGCAGTGTAGTACCGTACCTGCTTGATGCAAGCGTGCCGCGACCGCGATAAGTCCGCCGCTGTCCGGCCTAAATAAAAAGCGAAAATAATTTCATGGCCACGCGGCTTACTGTTCCCCTCCCGATACTCAGGCAAGCGGTGCAAGTGGCATGGCGCATGTCATGGGTCAGGCCGGCGGTATCTTCGCCCAGCAAATTGGCAGCACGCAACGGCCTCTCGCTGTTTCATATTTATCTGTTTAAAACTTAAGGAGTAGAAATGGCCTCACGCTGGATCGATATCCATTCGAAAGACGACAAGACATTCAAGGGTTACCTATCCCTTCCTCCGACCGGAAGCGGTCCGGGGATCGTCCTGATCCAGGAGATTTTTGGCGTCAACAGTCATATCCAGGCTGTTGCTGATCAATATGCGCTCGACGGTTTTGTCGTTCTTGCTCCGGACCTGTTCTGGCGCATGCAGCCGCGTGTCAACTTGGGTTATGCGGGGTCGGAACTCGCGACGGCGATGGGATATATGCAAAAGATGGACTTCCCGCTCGCGGTACAAGACCTTGCCGGCACCGTCAGCACATTGCGCGGATTGACGGAATGTACGGGCAAGGTTGCTTCGCTCGGATATTGCATGGGCGGTACGCTTTCTTATTTATCGGCAGCCAACGCCGGAGTCGACGCGGCAGTTTGCTACTACCCGGGCGGAATTCATGCGCAGTTAGGTCAGGCCGCTAAGGTTACCTGCCCGATCCTCTTCCAGTTTGCCGAAAACGATAAGCTTATTTCCGCCGATGCAGTGGAAGCAGTCAAGGCCACATTTTCCGGCAAAAGCGACGCACAGGTTGAAGTGTATCCACATGTCGAACATGGCTTCAATTGCTGGGAACGGCCTGCCTACGACCAGAAAACCGCGGTGCTCGCGCACGGACGAACGCTTTCGTTTCTTTCGAGCGCTCTGCTGTAGGCGATGCTGCAAACAACGTTGCGCGGAGCGGGGTATCGTATCCCGCTCCGCGTGGTCAGCATCGTCTGAATTCTTCTCTTCTGGCGCCGCGCCGCCCATCGATTGGTAACGCGCCTTTCGCGCGCATGGCTGTGCCGTCTCCCTCACCTGGTCTAAATTTCCTCTTGCGATTGTCGTGCGCGTGGGCCGGCGGTTGCCGACAGCGCGTTGCCTCCAATGAGGGGGGCCTTTGCCTGCGACAGCAGCAGGAACACAGGCGAAAGATCCGGGGCTAGTTACTAGATAAATATGTAATTTATTATTTGCGTTTGCTGAACGACGGAAATAGAATCCAATTCGATCGTGAAGCGCGTAGCGGCCAGCCAGCTTGAAACAATCATTCGAAAATGAATCATCTATGCTGCCGCTTCATTCCATAAACAGTTTGCGTTGTCAGGTCAATGAACTACCAACGCGAAAAAATGTATTCGGCGAGGCACCTTGAGCGACGGAATTGAATCCGAAGTAATGGCGGGGCATCTGACAAGCGGCATTTCCGAATTTGTCGTCTCCTTTTCCGATAAAAAGGTGCCCGAATCGGCGACCGAGATGGTGGTAGACGCGTTCACCGACTTTGCAGCGAATGTCATCGCCGCGCGCAATGAACCTGTCGTGCGGCAGCTTATGGCATTCGTCAAAGCGAATAACGCCGGCCCGGTCGTATCCAGCGTCTTGTTTGATTCCGGCCACCATATATCCGCGGCCGGCGCCGCGCTTGTCAATGGCACTGCCGGACACGCGCTGGACTACGATGATGTGGCCTTCGGCGCCCATCCGAGCACTGTACTGATTCCGGCGATCCTTGCCGAAGGCGAGCGCCTTGACGCCAGCGGCATGCAATGCATCCGGGCATATCTGGTGGGTTACGAGGTATGGGGTGAACTCTGGCGGCGGGAACCGGACTCTTACCATCTCAAAGGCTGGCATCCGACTTCCGTGCTTGGTCCTGTCGCTGCCGCCGCGTCCGTTTCATTCCTACGCGGGTTGAGCACGGAGCAATGTACTCACGCTTTTTCTTTCGCCGCCAGCCACGCGG
>JAQGMD010000131.1 GCA_028292565.1 Burkholderia sp.
GCGTAAAGTCGTGCATTTCCCTTGCTAACGGGACTGACGCATTAGAAATCGCCCTGCGCACTTTAAACATTGGCGTCGGCAAACGTGTCGCCTTAGTGGCCAACGCCGGGTTTTATGGCAGCACAGCGGTGCACGCTGTTGGTGCCGAACCCGTCTATATAGACGTTGACGATGCGACGCTCACAATGTCACCTGCCTCTTTACAAGCCGCATTGGATGGGGATATTGATGCCGTCATTGTTACCCACCTGTATGGTCAGATGGCCGACATTGAGCGGATCGCCGCTATAACCGCTGCCTCCAAAATACCCTTAATCGAGGATTGCGCTCAGTCGCATGGCGCTACCCGCAACGGCCGTCGCGCCGGCAGCTTCTCTGACATCGCCTGTTACAGTTTTTATCCAACCAAAAACCTCGGCGCCATTGGCGACGGCGGCGCTATCACCACCAACAGCGCCGAACTTGACGCCAGGGCCCGTCGTTTGCGCCAGTATGGCTGGAGCAGCAAATACCACGTAACCGAAGCGGGCGGGTGCAACAGTCGGCTCGACGAACTCCAGGCTGCGGTGCTGCGTGAAAAATTACCGATGCTCGACGGTTGGAATGCTCAGCGCCGCGAGATCGCCGCCCGTTACTCCGCCGCCTTTGCCGACTTGCCGGTGCGATTGCCAGTATCGACCGGCGACGATTTTGTCGCCCACTTGTATGTAATTCGGGTGCAGGACCGCAGCGCTTTTATCGCCAGTATGACTGCTGCTGGCATTGCCACTGATATCCATTACCCCGTTCCTGACCATCTCCAGACTGCCTATCCACAGGCCGCAGATTCATTGGTACCAGTGTCGGAGGCCGCGAGTGCCAAAGTCGTCACGCTGCCATGTTTCCCCGGGCTCGACGTAGAAAGTATCGATCGGGTCATTGTCGCAGTGCGAAAACACTTCGGTCTCAGCAACTAAAATGCTTAGTCTGATTGTTCCTGTCTATGGGAATGAAGGTTCGTTGCCGGAGTTGCTGGCTGCCGTTACCAAGCTTAACTGCAGCGTCGGCGGCGAATTTGAAGTAGTGTTCATTGTCGACGCTAGCCCCGACAACTGCTACATGTTATTACGCCAGCAGTTGCCCCAACAAACCTTTCGTTCGCAGCTAGTATTGCTATCGCGCAACTTTGGGTCCTTTGCCGCAATCCGCATGGGTCTCCAATTCGCTAAGGGAGAGCGCTTCGCCGTAATGGCGGCCGACTTGCAGGAGCCACCTGAGCTAGTGCTGCAAATGGATGCCATTTTGCGGCGCGACGAAGCCGATGTCGTCGTCGGCGTGCGCGAAGGGCGCAACGATCCGCTGGCCTCCCGCCTTATGTCGGGTGCCTTCTGGTGGCTGTACCGCAAATATGTAATGGCCGACATCCCGCCTGGCGGCGTCGATATGTTCGGCTGCAACCGCGCTTTCCGCGATACTTTGCTCACGTTAGAAGAACAGCATTCCTCGCTAATCGGACAATTGTTCTGGGTGGGTTATCGCCGCAGTGTCGTCGGCTATACACGACTGGAGCGCCAGCATGGCAAGTCCGGCTGGACCTTTAAAAAAAAATGGAAGTATCTAATGGACAGTGCGTTTTCGTTCTCTGATCTTCCCATCAAACTGTTGATCCGCATCGGTGCCGTTGGCACAGGGCTTGTCGCCGTGCTTGGCCTAATAGTTGTAGTGGCTCGCCTCAATGGGCTCATCGCTGTGCCCGGCTACGCCATGACCATCCTCACGATCGCCCTGCTCGGTTCGATGAACTTGTTCGGTCTCGGCATTGTTGGCGTGTATGCCTGGCGTACCTACGAAAACACTAAACAACGGCCCAGCGCCATTCACCGCCAATCTCACGTCTTTGAGGGCACCCATGCTCACCAACAATGATTCTCCCGTTCTTGAACATGCCTTGGCCGGATCATCCCTCAGGACTTCGAGCGCGCCTATGCACACCAATATTGATTATTTCGTTCATGAACGCGCCTTGTGCGAATCGCCCTATATCGGCAAAGGCACGCGCGTGTGGGCGTTCGCCCACGTGTTGCCGAAGGCGCAGATTGGCCAGGACTGCAATATCTGTGACAACGTTTTTATCGAAAATGACGTCCGCGTAGGGGACCGCGTGACCATCAAGTGCGGGGTCCAGCTTTGGTACGGCGTAACCCTCTAAGATGACGTGTTCATCGTACCAAACGCGACTTTCACGAATGACATTTTTCCGCGGAGCAAAAAATTCCCGGAAAAATTTGCTCGAACCGTCATTCGACGTGGAGCCTCCATCGGCGCAAATGCGACCATTTTGCCGGGCATCACCATCGAGCAGGGCGCGATGATTGGTGCTGGCGCTGTAGTAACCCGCTCGGTACCGCCTAACGCGATCGTGGTGGGCAATCCTGCCAAAATCATTGGCTATGTCGATACCAAGCCGGTAGTCGCCACCGAGGCCAGTTTAGCCGGGCTTGGCACAAACATCATTGCCACCAATGTGCACGGTGTCACCTTGCACAAGATGAAAGAAGCGGCGGATATCCGTGGCAGTTTGTCGGTAGGTGAATTCCAGCGAGACATTCCGTTCTCGCCAGCGCGCTATTTCCTTGTCTATGGTGTACCTACCGCGGAAACGCGCGGCGAGCATGCGCATCATGAGTGCCATCAGTTTTTAATCGCCATTAAAGGTTCCGTCAACGTAGTCGCATTCGACGGCACCAGGCGCGAAGAGTTCGTACTCGATTCCGCCACTACAGGACTGTACCTGCCTCCGTTGACCTGGGGTATTCAATACAAATACTCGAGCGACGCCGTGCTATTAGTTTTCGCGTCGCACCATTACGACAGTGCGGACTACATTCGCAGCTACGACGAGTACGTCGCACTGATGTTACACAGGCATGCGTGAGGGCAGCAGTTTGCGCTTTCTGCTTGCCGGTGGGCTGAATACCGGCGTCACGTATCTGATGTACTTGGGGCTTCTGCAGGTAACCAGCTACCAGGTCAGCTACGCGATCGCCTTTGTCAGCGGAATCGCTATTAGTTACGTGCTGGGCCGCGTGTTCGTCTTCAAAGTTCACCAGGGCTATCGCTCAGCCCTAATGCTGCCGCTGGTGTACCTCATCCAGTATCTGACAGGCGCCGCCGTGGTGTGGGCGTGGGTCGATTTGATGCATCAGCACCCAACACTGGCGCCGGCCATTTCCATTGTGGTCACTCTGCCATTGACCTATTTTCTGTCCAAATTAGCTTTTATCGGAACGATGCGGTGAATTCAATTACTCAGTGGTTGCAACGCCACAGCTTCAGCTGGCGCGAACTGTGTGGCTTGGTGCTGATCGGCTGCGTTGCCAATGTTTATTTTCTCTCCACTTACTCACCGTCCATTGATGATGAACTGGCGGCGGTGCGTTCCAGCAGCAAAATTTGGATCGCCCAAGGGCGCTTCACCATCTACCTGGTGGAAACTTTGTTGTTTCCCCAGCCATCGATCCCGTTCAGTCCCTATATGTTCTTGGCTGTCATGATGGCGCTTACGCACATGTTGCTAGTGCGTGCGCATAGCATGATGCCTGACTGGCGCAGTTACGCCGCATACTGCCTGTTTGTCACCTATCCAACTTGGTGGATGATTGAAGAATTTTCGGCCAATGTGCCAGCCACTGGCCTCGGTTTTTTGCTGGTGGCCGCTGCGCTGTTGCTGCAGGCAGAAAAGCCGGTGCGCACGATACGCCACTTTTC
>JAQGMD010000136.1 GCA_028292565.1 Burkholderia sp.
CGGACAAATGGCTGGGCTGGCGGAAAACGAAGAGCTGCAGAATCGCCTGCTCGGCCTGTCGCTGGCCGCGCATCATTAAGTAACAGGGATGGAACAGACAACCACTTTACCGGCTGTCCAGACGGCCACGCCTCGCGCACCCAGGCAAATTGACTGGGCGCCGCTGGCGCTGGTACCCGCACTGGCTTTGGCTGCCATGCCACTGATCGGTTCGACCTCGACCTGGATCACACTGACCGCCGCCGGACTGGCGATGGGCATGATCATCTTCATCATTGCCTCGGGCCTGACGCTGATCTTCGGCCTGATGGATGTACTCAACTTTGGTCATGGCGTGTTCATCGCGCTCGGCGCCTTCATGGCGGTGACTGTTCTCGGCATGATGCCGGGATGGATGGGCGCCGATAATGTCGGCCTCAACCTGGCCGCGATCGGGGTAGCTATGCTGGCAGCCATGGTCGTGGCCGGGGCGATCGGCCTGTTCTTCGAGCGTGTGATCGTGCGCCGCGTGTATGGCCAGCACCTGAAGCAAATCCTGATCACCATGGGCGGCATGGTGGTCGGCGAAGAACTGATCAAGGTGTTCTGGGGTCCGCAGCAGATTGCGCTGAACCTGCCGGCGACACTGCGCGGCTCGTTCCTGATCGGCGACTCGGCCATCGAGAAATATCGCCTGCTCGCGGTGGTAGTCGGCCTTGCAGTATTCATCGCGATGCTTCTGGTGCTGAACCGCACCAAGCTTGGCCTGCTGATCCGCGCCGGCGTGCAAGACCGCGAGATGGTCGAGAGCCTCGGCTACCGGATCAAGCGGCTGTTCGTCGGCGTGTTCGTTGCCGGATCCGCACTCGCCGGCCTGGGAGGCGTGATGTGGGGCCTGTACCAGCAAAGCGTGATTCCGCAGATGGGCGCACACGTCAACGTGCTGATCTTCATCGTCATCATCATCGGCGGACTCGGTTCCACCGGCGGCTGCTTTCTGGGCGCGCTGCTGGTCGGCCTGCTCGCCAATTACACCGGTTTCCTGGCGCCCAAAGTCGCGCTGTTCTCCAACATCCTGCTGATGGTCGCGATCCTGCTGTGGCGGCCGCAAGGTATTTACCAGGTCACGAACCGATGATTTCCCGCCTCCTTTCTCACGACCTGCCGCGCAGCCGCGTGCTGGCGGTCATCCTGACCGTGATTGTGTTCGGACTCGCCTTGGCTCCGTTTCTGTTCCCCGGCGCGAAGGCCTTGAATGTCGCTGCAAAAATCCTGATTTTCATCACGCTGGTCGCCAGTTATGACCTGCTGCTCGGCTACACCGGCATCGTGTCGTTCGCGCATACCATGTTCTTCGGCATCGGTGCCTACGGTATTGCGATTGCGAGCTCACGTATGGGACCGGGCTGGAGCAGCCTGCTGGTCGGCGCACTGGGTGCGGTAGCGCTCTCGATGCTGCTTTCGCTGGTGATCGGATTGTTTTCGCTGCGGGTACGGGCAATCTTCTATGCAATGATCACCCTTGCCGTAGCGTCCGCATTCCAGACGCTGGCTTCGCAGCTCTCGCACATTACCGGTGGCGAAGATGGACTGAACTTCAAGCTTCCCGAACTCTTGTCGCCCGCTTTCCAGCTGAGTGAGTCGCCGTTCCTCGGGGCATCGCTCAACGGAAAATTCATTGCCTACTACATCGTGTTTGCGAGCGCGGTACTGCTGTTCCTGGCGATGCTGCGCATCGTCAATTCACCGTTCGGGCGCGTGCTGCAGGCGATCCGGGAAAATGACTTCCGTGCCGAAGCGATCGGCTACCGAACCGTGGTGTTCCGCACCTTGTCGAATGTGCTGGCCGCGGTGTTCGCCACACTGGCCGGCTGCCTCCTGGCGCTGTGGCTGCGTTATAACGGCCCGGATACTTCGTTGTCCTTCGAGATCATGATCGACATCCTGCTGATCGTCGTCATCGGCGGCATGGGCACGATGTACGGCGCCATTTGCGGCGCGACGATATTCCTGCTCGCGCAAAGTTATCTGCAAGACTTGATGGCGATCGCCGCCAAAGCGACGGAGGGACTGCCGTTGCTGCCGGCGCTCCTGTCGCCCGACCGCTGGCTGCTGTGGCTCGGCATCCTGTTCGTACTGTCGGTCTATTTCTTCCCGACCGGGATCGTCGGTAAACTGCGCCAGGGAAAATGACATGCAACCGAGTTCTCACTATATCCGCTGCTGCGAACGTGAAATCCATTATGTCGAATGGGGCAGCAAAGATTCCCCGCCGCTGATCTTGTGGCACGGCCTCGCGCGTACCGGGCGCGACTTTGACGAACTGGCCGCGGCGCTGGCGGACACTTATCGGATCATCTGTCCGGATACGATAGGCCGCGGTTTTTCGCAATGGAGCCCTGAGCCGGACGCTGAGTACTGTCTCGCCTTCTATGCGCGCATTGCCGGAGACTTGGTTGATCAACTTGGATTCGGTAGCGTGCGTTGGGTCGGTACCTCAATGGGCGGTGCAATCGGCACGGTCGCGGGAGCGACCACACTGAAGGGCCGCATAAGCCATCTTGTTATCAACGATAATGGGCCTGCCCTCGCCGTCGCCGCCATCGAGCGGATCAAAGCCTATGCGGGCAATCCGCCGCAGTTCGACACAGTGACAGAATTCGAAGCCTTCCTGCGCACTGTCTACAAGCCCTATGGCTGGCAAAGCGACGCGCAATGGCGGAGTATGGCGGAGACATCGGCGCGGCGTCTGCCTAATGGAAAAATCACGCCGCACTATGATCCTGCGATGGTGCGGCAATTTATCGTGCATCCGGACGACTATGATTTGTGGGACGAATACGATGCGCTCGACATGCCCACGCTGGTGATGCGCGGCGAGAACTCCGACCTTCTGCTACAGGAGACGGCAGAAGAAATGACTAAGCGCGGACCGCGTGCACAGCTCGCGGTAATCCCCGGATGCGGCCATGCGCCTGCCCTGAACGTGCCGGACCAGATCGAACTGATCCGCCGGTTTCTTTCCCGTTAATCCTCCGTTTTTGCCGGCCTGGCCCGGCTAAACCGGCAGGCCACACGCGCATCTCCTTTGCGCTACACTCGGTTTTCATCCAGAAATATCCAACAATAACTATGTTTACCGTTTCTCGTCAGCCGCCACTCAAAACCGTCCTGATCGCCGTTGGCCTGGTGCTTACCATTGCCATGGGCGTGCGCCACGGTTTTGGTTTCTGGCTGCAGCCTATCTCGCAAGCGCACGGCTGGACGCGCGAAACCTACTCGCTCGCAATGGCCTTGCAAAACCTGCTGTGGGGCGTGTTCGGACCGTTTGCCGGAATGGCGGCGGATCGCTTTGGCACCGCGCGGGTCGTGATCTTCGGCGCATTCCTGTACATGGCCGGCCTGCTGTGGATGGCGACGGTAGCTCATCCGACGCTATTCGTGGTCGGTTCGGGGGTGTTGATAGGCGGCGCGCTGGCTTGTACCGCGTTTGGCGCGCTCAGTGGCATCGTCGGCCGTACCGCGCCGGAATCCAGGCGCTCCTGGGCTTTCGGTCTTTCCTCCGCTTGCAGTTCCTTCGGCCAGTTCGCGTTGATGCCGATTGAGCAGCAACTGATATCGGGTGCCGGCTGGCAGAATGCGTTCTACCTGCTGGCAGGACTGGTGCTCGTCGTGATGGTTCCCATGTCCTACTACCTGCGCGAGCCTGGCATCGCGAAATCGAGCGGTCCGCAACAAAGCATTTCGGAAGCGATCAGGGAAGCGTTTTCCCACCGTCCGTTTTTACTGCTGGTTGCCGGCTACTTCGTGTGCGGTTTCCAGCTGGTGTTCATCGGTATCCATTTGCCTTCCTACCTTAAAGACCAGGGATTGGTGAATCCGAATATCGCCGTGATCGCGCTGGCGCTGATCGGACTGTTCAATATCTTCGGCTCGTATTTCGCAGGACACCTCGGCGGGCGGTTCCCGAAGCGCTACCTGCTGTCATCCATTTATGCGTCCCGCGCGATCGTCATCCTGCTGTTCCTGTTGGCGCCTTTATCGTCATGGTCGGTGTATGTGTTCTCCGGCGCGATGGGCTTGTTATGGCTGTCCACGGTGCCGCTGACCAATGGACTGATTGCCGGCATATTTGGCGTTAAATATCTGTCGATGCTGTCCGGCTTCGTGTTTTTCTCGCATCAGGTGGGCAGCTTCCTTGGCGTATGGCTGGGAGGATATATGTTCACTAAACTTGGTAATTACGACGCAGTATGGATGATCACCATCGCGCTGGGCTTGTTTGCCACGGTGGTCAATTTGCCGATCAATGAGAAAGCGATCGTGCGCCGGCCGCAGCCGGTAGCAGCCTGAGGCCGCCATGCGTACCCTGATAAAACGCCTGCTCGTCGGCGCCGCTTGCGTGGCGGTGCTGGGGCTGGTGTTTGTCAGCTATCTGCGTCCCTCGTTTATTGTCGATATCGCGAACCAGATCATTCTATGTCTCTGAATACGCCATCCTCTCCGCTCGCCCGCCCGATCGTGCAAAGTCTCGGCGCCTCACGCATCCGTGAAGTCGCCAATGCCGGCATGGGCCTCGACAATGTGCTGCCGTTCTGGTTCGGCGAACCAGATGAGGCGACACCCGGTTTCATACGCGATGCATTGAAGGCGGCACTCGATGCCGGCGATACCTTCTATACGCACAACTTCGGCATTCCTCCGCTGCGCGAAACGATAGCCCGCTACCTGTCCGGCTTGCATCGTCCGATTGACGCCGGGCGCGTGGCGGTGACATCGTCCGGCGTTAACGCATTGATGCTGGTGGCGCAGCTGATCGTCAATCCCGGTGACCGAGTGGTTGCGGTTACGCCGCTGTGGCCGAACCTGGTCGAGATCCCCAAGATCCTCAGCGCTGAAGTCGTGCAGGTGCCGCTCCAATTCGGCAAAGCGTGGGAACTGGATGTACAGCAGCTGCTCGATGCGCTGACGCCGGATACCAAGGCGGTGTTGATCAATTCGCCGAACAATCCCACCGGCTGGGTGATCACCAGGGAACAGCAGGAAATCATCCTCGCGCATTGCCGCAAGCATGGGATCTGGATCATGGCCGACGATGTCTACGAACGACTGATCTACGACGGCGAGCCGGGAGCGAAATCCTGCGCGCCGTCGTTCCTCGACATCGCCACGCCGGAAGACCGCGTTATCTCCACCAACAGCTTTTCCAAATCCTGGCTGATGACAGGCTGGCGGCTTGGCTGGATCGTCGCACCGGAACCGATGATGGCCGACCTCGGCAAGCTGATCGAATACAACACCTCGTGCGCACCCGGCTTCGTGCAACGTGCGGGCATCGTCGCGGTCGAGCGCGGCGATGAAATCATCGCCCATACCGTCGCGCGGTACCAGGTTGCGCGCGACTTCCTTTACGACCGGCTCAATGCCTTGCCCGGTATCGTAACTCCGAAGCCTAAGGGTGCGATGTACCTGTTCTTCCGCGTCGAAGGTACGCAGGACACGCTGGACCTATGCAAGCGGCTGGTGCGAGAAGCCGGACTCGGCCTCGCCCCCGGCAGCGCGTTCGGTCCTGAGGGCGAAGGCTATATCCGCTGGTGTTTCGCCAGTTCGCTCGAGCGCCTGGAAGACGGTGCCCAGCGCCTGTCGCGATTCCTGCAAGCGGGCTGATCCGGCTACACCTGCAACGCGCAGGACATGGCAAAATGCGCGACTGGGAAAATTGCGCGCAAGGCATGCGCGGCAGCCACCACCAATTTCATTAATCAGTTGCGAGTGAATCAATGAACGAATTTCCCGGGGATATATACACCGAACCGTCGAACATGGATGTCGACACCCTGAAGAACCTGGGCCCGCTGAGCGGCATGGCGGGCATTTGGGAAGGCACCCGCGGCCTCGATATCAAGCCGAAGGCGGAAGGCCCGAAAAAGCAGGCTTTCACGGAGCGCATCGAACTGCACCCGATCGATCCGCAGACCAACGGTCCGCAACTGTATTACGGCCTGCGCTACCACATGCACGTCGTGAAGCCGGGCCAGACCAAGACTTACCACGATCAGATCGGTTACTGGCTATGGGAGCCGGCAACCGGCACGATCATCCAGACGCTGACCATTCCGCGCGGCCAGGTTGCCATGGCGATGGGCAAGGCACGTGCCGATGCGAAGAGCTTCGAACTGGTTGCCACGCAAGGCGCTGAAGACTTCGGCATCTGTTCGAACCCGTTCCTGAATCATGCGTTCAAGACGGTCGAATACCGGATCAAGGTCACCATTAACGACGACGGCACCTGGTCTTATGACATGGATACGGTGATGATGATCCGCGGCAAAGAAGAGCCGTTTCATCATGTGGACCGGAACACCTTGCACAAGGTCGGCGAGCCTGTGCCGAACCCGATTGTCCGGTAAACAGCGGCGCCGCCCTTCCCGCAAAGGGAAAGGCGGTCGACCCAAGTACAATACAGCCATGGACATCACTCTCACCGAACTGGAACAGGCCATCAACTACTGGCGGACTCAGCGCCCTTCCATGGGCGAGGAGCGCGCGTTGTCGCCCGAGGTCAATGAACTCGCGACCGTTTATGCGTTGATGATTTTCAATCAGGTCAAAGCGCTGCCGCTGGATGCGGTCGAACAGGCGCCCCGCCAGTTAATTGAGGACTGGCGCAAGCAACAGCGTTGAGCCGCCCTGATCAGGCCGCCAGGTGGCGTACCTGGCGCTCTGGCGCTGCAGCTTTCTTCGACGCCTTCGATTTCGCCGGCGCCTTGTTGACTTGGCCGGCATAGTCGCTTTCCATCGCGGCAACGGCTGCTTCCAGATCGACGGACCTCCCGCGCAACCACTCCATTACCAGGGCCGCCAGCTTGTCGAGGGCAATCCGGTGCGTCGCATCGGTTTTTGTGTAGAGCCAGTCCGACAGCGCCATGAAGTTCGCAAACGGCGTGTCGAGCAAAATCAGCGGCAGCGTGTGGGCGAAGCGTCCCGAGTTGGCCACCAGATCCCAATAGCGAGCAAAGCGCACCAGGCGCTGCATCGTCACGAAGTCGATGCGGTCGGTGGCGAGTATCGTATAAGGCGGATGCGGATCGAATACCATCCGGTACGCCTCGGTATGACGAATGATCGGCGTACCGCGCAGCCGCTTCAGGATGCCGAACTGGATCTCATGCGGATTGAGCGCGTACAGCTGGTCGAAGCCGCGCGCAAAGCTTTCGATGTCTTCTCCGGGCAAGCCGGCGATCAGGTCGACATGCAGGTGCGCATTCGAGTGCTCGCACAGCCAGCGGATGTTGTCGGCGGCCTTCTCATTGTTCTGCTTGCGGCTGACCAGCGTTTGCACTTCCGGATTGAAGCTCTGGATACCGATCTCGAATTGCAGCGTGCCGGGCGGGAACCGGGTGATCGCATCCTTCAACGCGTCCGGCAAATGATCCGGCACCACTTCGAAATGCGCGAACACCGGATCGGCCGGGTTGGCTTCCAGCTTGTCGAGGAAGAACTGCATGATCTTCAGGCTCGACTTGATGTTCAGGTTGAAGGTGCGGTCGACGAATTTGAACAGGCGGGCACCGCGCGCATGCAGTAATTCCAGCTCCGCCAGGAACGCGTCGAGGTCGAACGCCCATGCGGTCTTGTCCAGCGACGATAGACAGAACTCGCATTTGAACGGACAGCCGCGTGACGCTTCCACATACAGGGTGCGATGCGCGATGTCGTCGTCGGTGTAGAGCTGGTACGGCAAGGCGATGTCGGCCAGCGGCGGCTGCGCGCCGGCATGGATTTTCATCAGGGGCTTGGGGCCGTCCAGTATTTGCCGGCACAGCTGCGGGAAGGTGACGTCACCCCAGCCGGTCACCAGGTAATCGGCGAGGTGCACAATCTGCTGCTCGCCCGGTTCATACGACACCTCCGGCCCGCCCAGCACGACCACCACTTCCGGCGCGACGCGCTTGAGCATCGCGACCACCTTTGTGGTTTCCTCCACGTTCCAGATATATACACCGAAGCCGATGATGCGCGGCTTGTGCGCGAGCAGCTTCTCGACCACGTCGGCGGTTTTCGCGCCAATCACGAATTCATGCAACTGCGTGACATCCTGAAGATTGCCCATATTGGCAAGGAGGTAACGCAGGCCGAGCGAGGCGTGCGTGTAGCGGGCGTTGAGGGTGGAAAGCAGGATAGACATTAGGAAAGAAAAAAGACCGGCGAAGCGATATTGTATGCCGATCGCCCGAAGCCCTCTGCCGGCGGGCCCAATGCCACCGCCAAGCGCAAAAGGAATCGCCGCCCTTCAGGCGGCGAGGATGTTAAATCGCCATCTCCTTCTCCTGCAATGTCCGCCACATCACCTTGCCGGTAGCGGACTTCGGCAATGTATCGACAAATTCCACTATGCGCGGCGCTTTATAAGCGGCCATCTTCTCGTGCGCCCATTTGATGATGTTGTCAGCGGAAGCGTCCACACCCGCCTTCCTGACAATGACCGCCTTCACCGTCTCGCCGCGATACGCATCGCGCGCAGCAATGATGCAGCACTCCTGCACCGCCGGATGCTGGTACATCATCGCCTCTACTTCAGCCGGCCAGACCTTGTAGCCGCTGGCATTGATCATGCGCTTCAAGCGATCGGTGAAAAAGAAGAAGCCTTCCTCATCCACGTAGCCGAGGTCGCCGGAGCGGAAGAATCTCTTGCCGTCGAGTTCGGCAAAGGCCTCCGCTGTCTTCTTTGGATCTTTCCAGTATCCCTGGAAGACTTGCGGCCCGTGAATCCAGATCTCGCCCTTTTCGCCGCGCGGCAGTTCCTTCAGGGTAACCGGATCGACTATGCGTGAATCGACATTGAGATAGGGTATGCCGAGGCATTGCTGTTTCATTCGGTTGGGAGGATTGACATGTGATGCCGCCATCGTTTCGGACAATCCATAGCCTTCCATGTACTGCTGTCCGGTGAGGTCGAACAGCTTTTGCGCAACCGCCGCCGGCATCGCAGCCCCGCCGCCCGATACACGCTTCAGTCCCGAAATGTCGTATTCAGGCAGGCGCGGATTCGACAGGAAGTCGATCATCATGGTCGGGATCAGCGTCCATGTGGTCACCTTGTAGCGGGTGATCAACTGACCCGCCGCATCGCGGTCCCACCGCGGCAACACCACGATCGTGCCGCCACTGTAGATCATCGAATTCATCACCGACTGCATGCCGGTTACATGAAAAAACGGCAGTACCGCCAGCGTGACATGGTCAGGCACCACAGCACCGGACCAGCTGGGGCTCGCGACCGCATTGAACATCACCGAGCGATGGGTATGGACGCAGCCTTTAGGCTTGCCGGTGGTGCCTGAGGTATAGGGCATGCAGGCCAGATCGTCAGGCCCGGCCTGATGTGGCCGCGGCGCATGACCTGCGCTGACAGCCCCTCTCCATTCGATGACACCCGGCAATGCGGGAATCGCGCTGGGCGCGCGGACGAAATCCGGCACAGTGAGGTCGGTAGGCGTCGTCAGGTAATCGGAATAGGCGGCGACGACCACGTTGTTGAGGGTCGATTGGCCAACCAGGGGTGCGACTCGTGCAAAGATTTCCTGGGAAACCATCGCTACCCTGGCGCTACTGTCTTCCAGATAGTGCTTGAGCTCCTCGGTCATCAGCATCGGGTTGACCGGCACCACCATCGCATCGGCGCGCATGATCGCGAAATACGCGACGATGAATTGCGGACTGTTTTGCATGTCGAGCAGCACGCGATCGCCGCGTTGCACACCGCACACATTCTGCAAGTAGCCGGCGAGTGCCGTCACGTCTGCATCCAGCTGCGCATACGTCAGCACTGAATCATAAAAAATGATCGCCGACTTGTTCGGGTAACGCAGTGCCGAAACCTGAAGGTTCACATAGACGCTGGTTTCGGGGGTCGTAATGGCGTACGGCAAGCCCGCGGGCCAATGAGGGTAGTGATGGGTGTTCATGTCTCCGCCTGTTTTTTGTGAAGAAGGAACGGCTGATTGATTATAGGTGCGGAAGGGAAATGGTGCAGTAGCTCACCGCAGGTCCTGACTGCATAGAGCGGCCAGCAGGTTCTCCTGCGCTGCGTTACCATCGGCAAGCACGCAGGCAGCCTTGATTTTTTCAAGGCGCAGGCGCTTTCGTGGAACAAAAATTCAACGTCTGATTTTTAATAAAAGGCTTAAAAATGAAACTCTATTTCTCCCCCGGAGCATGCTCACTCTCTCCGCATATCGTATTGCGCGAAGCGGGCCTGGAATTTGCCACCGAAAAAGTGAGCCTGGCGGACAAGAAAACCGAAAACGGCGCTGACTACACAACCGTCAATCCGAAAGGTTATGTGCCGGCGCTCCAGCTGGACAACGGGCAGGTGCTTACCGAAGGACCGGCGATCGTGCAATACGTGGCCGACCAGGTGCCCGGCAAGAAGCTCGCGCCGGCAAATGGCACGATGGAAAGATACCAACTGCTCGAATGGCTCAATTTCATTTCCGCTGAAGTGCACAAGACCTTCGGCCCGTTGTTCAAACCCGATACGCCGGAAGCCACCAGACAAGCCTCACGCGACCGTCTGGCGATGCGCTTCGCATACGTCAACAACCAGTTGCAGGGCAAAGACTACCTGATGGGGAACCAATTCACCGTGGCGGATGCCTACCTGTTCACAGTTCTGAACTGGACCGGGCGTCTGAAAATCGATATGAGCCCGTACCCTGCAGTCCCGGCTTACCAGCAGCGGGTTGCCGCGCGTCCGGCGGTACATGCGGCAATGCTGGCGGAAGGGCTGATCAACGCCTGAACCTCCTGGCGCTGCTGCCCGGCAGGTCGCCAAACGCCCTGTGTCGGCGACCATCTCTTCGGTCAACCCCATGTCAACCCCAGGAGGGTGCCTGACCGGCACTGCAACCATGGACATCGACAAATTTGACGGCAGCAAGCCCCGTGTAGTCCTGGTGCTCCAGGGCGGTGGCGCGCTCGGCGCCTACCAGGCGGGCGTTTACCAGGCGATGCATGAGCATGGCCTGACGCCCGACTGGGTGGTCGGCACGTCGATCGGCGCCATTAATGCAGCCCTTATTGCAGGCAATGAGCACGCGACCTGTGTGGGTCGCCTGAAAGAGTTCTGGAACACGGTAGGAAAGAAAGACCTGTTCGACATGCGCAAGGTGCCCGATGAACTGCGGCGCTTCAATATCCGGCTCCTCACCACTGATGCGGTGGTCAACGGCGTCCGCGGATTCTACTCACCACGCATGCCCAATCCGTTTATCCTCGACCTGCCCGTCCCTCCGGAAAAGGCCAGCTTTTACGACACCGCCCAATTGGGCGATACGCTCAGCCGGTTGGTGGACTTGCATTACCTGAATGCGCCGGGCGGCATGCGGCTTACGGTCAGCGCAATCCAGGTCAGTTGCGGCCAACTCGAAGGCTTCGATACGCGCCGGCAAACCATCGGCATCAACCATATATTGGCGAGCGGCTCATTGCCACCCGGCTTTCCACCTGTGCGTATCGACGAAGAGTTGTATTGGGATGGCGGCTTGTATTCGAATACGCCGCTTGAACTCGTGCTCAACGACGAACCTCGCGTGGAGACGTTGTGTTTCATGGTGGACCTGTGGAGTGCCGATGGGCCCGAGCCAACCACGTTTGAGCAGGTCCGGACGCGTCAGAAAGATCTCGTCTATGCGTCGCGTTCGCGCAGTCACATCGACGACTATCTGCGCATGCACAAATTGCGCGGCATGATACGCGCGTTGCGCGACAAGCTGCCACCAGAGCTGCTCAGCGAGCAGGAATCCAGGGAGATCGACGAACTCGGCGCCGAAACGACGATGCATATCGTGCAGTTGCAGTATGGCGGCCGTGACTGGCAGATGGCGTCGAAGGATATCAACTTCTCGCAAGGATCGATCGAGTGGCGCTGGGAACTGGGCTATCAGGATGCTTTGCGCGCGATCAGGCAAGCGGCATGGCGCAGGGATGTCCCGCAAGGAGCCGGCGTCATAGTGCACGAACTGGTGCCCGGCGTATCGGAATGTGATGAAAACGGGGTCAGGGAAAAAGGATCGGAACAAGTGGAAGGCGCGGAGCGCATCACCGTTGGCACGAGTACTTGACACCATCGGTTGTCGCAAGACAGCCGTAGGGTGCGCGATGCGCACCGCGTAGTTCCGGTGCGCATCGCGCACCATCCGCATTGCAAATTCCGCACTAATGCTTGCGCGCCAGCGCAAGTCCATCGGCCACCGGCAGCAGGGACAGGTCTATCCGCTGGTCGTCATGCAGCTTACGATTGAGCGCCTGGATCGCCGCGGTCTCATCATCTTCGGGCGGGCGCGCGACCCTGCCGCCCCACAGCGCATTATCGATCGCAATCAAGCCGCCGCGGCGGAGCAGCGTCAGGCATCGCTCGTAGTAGGCGTCGTAGCCGGTCTTGTCCGCGTCGATGAATGCAAAGTCAAAACATCCGGCTTGCCCGTCCGCCAGCAACGCATCAAGCGTATCAACCGCGGGTGCCAGATGCAGGTCGATCTTGTGATCGACACCCGCCTTCTTCCAATAAGTGCGTGCCACGGCCGTGCATTCCT
>JAQGMD010000162.1 GCA_028292565.1 Burkholderia sp.
ACCGGACTTCCCGCCCCGCTTTGGTTCAGTCGCCGATGCGAGAGCCCATTGCGCGCGTTTTTTTACTTGGTACAACACCGAGCATCATCACTCCGGCATCGGCATGATGACGCCTGAAAGTGTCCATATCGGGCGCGCTGCGCAAATACGTGAGCAACGTCAAGTTACTTTGAATGCCGCATTTCTGGCCAACCCGAGTCGCTTCAAAAACAAACGACCACAACCGCCAGGATTGCCCACGGCAGCTTGGATCATCCACCACCAATGGAGAAAAACCGTGCTTGATACTGAGATTTAGACTCTCAACATTTTTAGTCTGGTGTTTCAAATCAATTGACACATTCCGCAGACAACCACAGCCTCTTGCAGGATCGAATTACGCTACGACGGTTCGTCGCCGAAAAACACGTGGCCTTCTTGCATCGCGGCCGTGTTCATGAGCCGATAGACATAGTCCTGTCTGCATTGAAACTGAAACGTTCCGTGTCTCTTGTCGTGCCGAGCGCGTATGGCGCGCTCATAGCGGCGGCAAGAACGAATCTCGTGGCAACGGTGCCGGCTCGTATTGCGCGACGCATCCAGGTTCCACTTGATGTGCATATTTTCGATTTGCCGCTAGTAATACCAGCGGAATACGTTATGCAAGCCTGGCTTCCGAGATTTGATGCGGATCCTGCACACCAGTACTTGCGCAAGTGTGTCAAGTCGGTGCTGACCCGTAATAACTGGAATGTATCAGATGCCGGACAACAGGCAGTTCAGGATAGGAACGCTATTTGCCCGCTTTGAAGCTTCCTACGTATGTCGCACCGCGCATTACCCAGAGCGGTTAGTCGTGACAGTCCGCCCTCAGGGAGAACCAACGATAGCCCCATCCCTGCGCGGCGCCTTAGCGCCGCAACATGACTGTTTCAACAGGAGAATGCCGAATATCGCAATAGACGTTCTTGAGCTTATGTTCGCGGGCCCCGTGCATGTGAACGAAGCCATTGGTTCCCGCCGGTGACAGTCGTTTGTATGGACGGACAAAAACTTGCACGAGGACGGTGTAAATCAAATCGTGCAGAGCAGTTAGCGCGGCCTATTGTGGATATAGGACGCTGCGCGCCCTGTTGTTCCGACGACCTTTTTCGCAGCGTGACAAACGGAAGCAACCACCGCAGAGACAACTGCACAACGGCGGGAATCCGCTTATGCCTCTGTCACCCTTATAGAGCCCACATCATGAAAACCGCAGTTATCAAAGGCACCGTGCCCGGTGCGTTCGATCAGGCCCTGTTAGCCTCGTTGAAAATGACCGATACGCCGGACTGGTCTGTCCGAAACGAAACCTATTTGCTGGGAATGCTGAATGAACGCGGTGAAATATATCGGCTTGTCGGCGTCGAGGATCTCCGGAGCTTCGTGACAATGCTTAACAAGTTGCGATCGCTCCGGTACACCACCGAAATCGCTGATGGCGACGACGCGGAACACGGTTTCGATACGATTGCCGTCGCTCCTCATGAGCGATCAGGGGATACTCACGTCTCGGCGGGGACGCCAGGAACTGCGCGACATAGTGAAGATCGTCCACATTGACCGGCGTCCAATTTCAACCAAAAATCGATAAATTGGTAAGTCCGTGTCCCAGCAAAAATTCGACATTCATGAGTCCTTACCCGAAGCTGTGTCCATTTCAAGCCATGTTGCATAAACCTGATGATATTGCGCAGAAACTGCTTGGCGTGCCGTATGAATCATTGGACGAGCGCGCCAAGCAAGTCGCCCGTCATATTTCAGAGCGAAAGCATGTCTCAAGAAACACGGCAAAGGAATTTGACGCAACTTCGACAATGGGTCAGCGAGCAGCAGACGCCGTGGCAATTTTCGGCGGGTCCTGGACATTCATCGCATTCTTTGCTGCGACCTTGATTGCCTGGGTTGTATTGAACTCGTTCATTCTTGTTAAATACGACAGCATTTTTGATCCTTATCCCTATATTCTGCTTAACCTCGTCCTCTCAATGGTGGCCGCAATCCAGGCACCCATCATTTTGATGTCGCAGAACAGGCAGGCACAAATAGACTGGGGCAGGGAGGAACATGATTATGAAGTCAATTTGAAGGCCGAACTCGAAATCATGCTGCTACACGAGAAAGTGGACTCGTTGAGAGACGTTCAATGGAGTGAATTAATGGCGATCCAGAAGGAACAGCTAAAGTTGCTGGAGGCCATGATTGTGAGATAAACAGCCGGCTGAACCAAGTCCAGAATGAGCCAGACTGGAAGGTGCTGCGTGCAGGGGTCGCGCAGCAGGCGCTGGAAATCGGCGGACTCCGCCAGCGACGGCGTCGCGAAGCGGCTGAGATTGGCATAGACGTTCACCGCTTCACTCGGATACCCTACGAGCCCGCGCAGCACACGAAAATCGGTCCATCGTTGAGTAACGCCGGAGAGGTATCCGGTAGCGATTCTTGTGCAGCACGGGTATGCTGCACAAGAATCGCAGGCTGGCGCTTTTGATCGCCGACCGCGATCGCGACGTTCAGTGAGGCATGGCGTACTGAGTGGCACCGGTCAGGTCGACCAGAACGCAGCGCTCGTCACCGACGACCCATTCGTCATGCCCCGGCGGGACAAAGAACGCGTCACCCGGACCGTACTCGACCTGCGTGCCGTCATCCATCTGAACCATCATGCGGCCGGAGAGCACCAAGCCGGTGTGGGTCACCTGACAGGAATCCGTGCCGGCTGAGGATTTAAGTTGTTCGCTCCAACGCCATCCTGGTTCGAACTCGCCATGGGCCATTATGGTGGAACCAACTGTAATCACTTCCAGGTGTGCCTTCCCGGCATCGAGCGGCGGCGCTTCATGCGGTGTGATTAAAGGTATTCTCTCTGGCGTCTGGCTCATTTAAATTTTCTCCGGAATGGAATGCACGGTCTGACGTCCGTCGAGAAAGATGCTGGAATCGGGCCGGACCGATGTCCGATCATTATCGGGCAGCCGCGAACAATGCAGACCGTAAAAGAAACCCCAATTGATGACAATCAGCGGAACGGCAAATTGATGCCACATGCTTTTACGATGATCTTCCTGGGCGATTGCGCGGCGGTCGGGCGAACGACTCATGCGCGTGGATCAAGAAACCGAGCGCAGGATAGTCACCAAAATATTGCGATGGCAAGGCAGGCGTCGATCCGGGAAAGGTAACCGGTTGACGACAAGGAAGTCATCGAAATCCTCGCCGAAGACCTGATCCGCGTCCGAACCGCAGTGCGAGGGAAGGCGTGCCCGCAGCCGGAACCATCATTGGACCCGACGGCTCCAAACCACGAATCCTTGAACAGCAAAGCGGTTAATGAAGGGAGCGATGGCCGTGGTGCAGCGACAGACCCCATCTACGCACGTGGGTGGGCCACCAACATTGACATCCGCCTTGCATCAAAATGCGCAGGTGGAGGTCAAGTTTGAAGAGTGTGCCGACGAGATCGCTGCGATCAATGCGATGCTAACAGGCGAACTGGCGTCGCGGCGCACATCCAGAATTGTCGACCGGGTTCTGACGCAATGCAGGCAGCTCGAAGAAAAAATCGGAGATTGCGCTGAAGCGCTGCATGCCGTGAATATAACCATTGCGCATGAAATCCGCGAGTGGGAAAAGGCGGAACGCGCCTTTTCTTCAGCGCAAATCAGGCTGATTCATGCACAGATCGACATATTGGAGGTCGAGTCGGAATTGGCGAGAGTCAGAGAGGAACGACAAAGGGATCGGTACTTCGCCTTCCATGATGCGCTCACCGGCCTACCCAATAGAAACCTGTTCAATGATCGGCTCGAACGTGCATTGGCGTATGCAAAACGTTACCAGCACGCGTTGGCGGTCATCTGCATTGACCTGGACGATTTTAAACTGATTAATGACGCCCATAGTCCCTATATTGGCGACAAAATCCTGCAACGCGTAGCGCAACGCCTTCTCGCTTCGGTGCGCGCCACCCGTATGCCGCCACGAGGCGGATCATTTCCTGTGTCTGATGGACGAGCTGACGGACAGTAAGAACGCCGCGGCGCTGGCATGTAGCTTGGCTAATGCAGTCGCGCAGCCGTTTGAAACGGAAGGGTTGAGATTTGCGGTAGGCGCAAGCATCGGTATTGCCGTTTACCCGCGCGATGGTGAAACGGCCGAAGGGTTGATGGACAATGCGGATACTGCGATGCAAGCGGCGAAGCGATGACGGTTACACGCATTGTTAGGCCAGGGGGCCGCCCAGGTGCGCCCGACGCGCCGCAGTGCGAGCACTGCCAGCGGCGGGCAACACGTTCGCGAGCAGAAAGTAGTATCAGGCTCTCTGCAGTGCGCCCGCTACGGCCAGCAAAAATGACAACTTATTCCTGCTCGGTGCCTTAGTGCCAGACATGGCTGATCATCCCTGTGCCTTTGATGCGCACGCCACGGCGCAGACACT
>JAQGMD010000187.1 GCA_028292565.1 Burkholderia sp.
CCCCCCATGATGTTTTCGCACGATTGTAGTCTGATTCCCCGCCTGCCAGCTTAGATCAGGCACCGCGCAGGAGTAAGTTGGCCAATTTTGCTGGCCGTAGCGGGCGCCATATTGCCCAACTTATTCCTGCGCGGCGCCTTAGGTTCCGAGAGTGGAAATTGAGCCAACGTTGATGATACATTTTTGCAACGCGACCTATAACTGCTCGTGATCTGAAAGAGCCTTGATGCCAAACGTACAACATGCGGGACAACATGCAATGACCTTTCAAAATACCGCCAGCGCAATTGATTTCCGATGCCGTACTGTCCGCCTCGGAACTGGAACTTGCCTCGCGCGCGGCCCGGCGCAAGAGCGACGCTATCGAGCATATCCTGATCACCGACTTCCAGGTGAAGCTGCCGGTCATCGGACAGGCGCTCAGTAAACTTTTCAACGTGCCTTGCGAGCCATTCAAATCGGATCGGATCAAGCCGGTCGATCTGCTGAAAAATCTGAAGCGCGATGTCGTCGAACAGAACCAGTGGTTGCCGATAGACGATGGCAAGGATGGCCTGGTGATACTCGCGATCGATCCGGAGCAGGTAAAAAGCGCCCGGATGAAGTGCTTTTAGCCGCGAAACCGATTGATCGCATCCCGCGTTTCAATCGCCACGCGCCGCGCCGCCTTCGCGAAATCCTCACCCGCTTTTTCATCCGCCTTCGCATACAAAATCGCACGCGAAGAGTTGATCATCATCCCCGCGCCGCTCGCAGTTTTACCGGCCGCGACCGTCGCCTGAATATCTCCACCCTGTGCGCCGATGCCGGGCACCAGCAATGGCATGTCACCGACGATCTTGCGCACTTCCGCCAGCTCGGCCGGGAAAGTTGCGCCGACCACCAGGCCGCACTGCCCATTGGTATTCCATTTATTCGCGACGAGTTGCGCCACGTGCTGGTAGAGCGGCTTGCCTTCCACCGTCAGGAACTGCAGGTCTGAACCACCCGGGTTGGAAGTGCGGCAAAGGACAATGGCGCCGCGGTCTTTCCATTCGAGGTAAGGCGCGACCGAATCGAAGCCCATGTAGGGATTGACGGTGACGGCGTCGGCGTTGTAACGCTCGAAGGCTTCGCGCGCATATTGCTCGGCGGTGGCGCCAATGTCACCACGCTTCGCATCCAGAACGATCGGGATCTGCGGATATTTTTGCCGCAGGTAGGTGCATATCTCTTCGAGCTGGTCTTCCGCGCGCAAGGCGGCAAAGTAAGCGATCTGCGGCTTGAATGCGCAAGCGACGTCGGCAGTGGCGTCGATGATAGCCTTGCAAAAGCTTGCGATGGCGTCGGATTTTCCCAGCAGGTGAGCAGGGAATTTGGTGATGTCCGGGTCGAGGCCGACGCACAGCAATGAGTTGTTCGCCTTCCACGCGGCGGATAATTTTTCGATGAATGTCACGAATGAAGTTCCTTTTACTGAGAACCTGCAGTACCGGAGGCTCTAAAAAGCACATTGTAACTTGTCGTGCTATCGTTTCGGCATGACCTCCCTCTCACGCCGGCACTGGTTCCTTCTTGTTTTCCTGACCCTCATATGGGGAATCAACTGGCCGATCATGAAGATCGGCGTACTGGATTTTCCGCCGCTTGCCTTCCGTGCTTTTTGCCTGTTCGGCGGGTTGCCCATCGTCTGGATGGCCAGCCGGATGCAGGGGATTTCACTGGCTATTCCGAAAGGTCATTTGAAACACCTCGTCAGGCTCACCCTGCCGAACATGCTGATCTGGAATGTATGCGTCATCCTTGGCATAAAAATGCTGTCGTCGGGCCGGGCGGCCATCCTCGGCTATACGATGCCGGTATGGGCGATGCTGTTCGGCCTGTTCCTGTTTGCGGAGCGCCCGACACGCGCCGCCTGGTTTGGGGTCGGCTGCGCGCTGGCAGGAGCGATGTTGTTGCTGTCGAGCGAATTTTCCGCGATGACAGGCAAGCCGTTCGGCAGCCTGTTGGTGCTGGTCGGCGCCGCTGCCTGGGGTTATGGCACGGTCATCATGAAGCGCACCCAGCTGGAAATACCCACCCTTGCGCTGACTTTCTGGATGATGGCGTTGTCGGGATCGGTCCTCGGCATCGGGTCGATGCTGTTTGAAACCACGGCATGGCGCGTGCCGACGGGCAGCGAATGGTTTGCCATCGGTTATAACGCGGTGCTGGTGTTCGGCCTTTGCCAGGCGGTCTGGTTCGGGCTGGCTCGCAGCCTGCCGCCGGTTGCTTCCACCCTGTCGGTGATGATGATCCCGGTGCTCGGGGTCTTCTCCGGCGCATTTATTTTGGGTGAGACCCCGCACTGGCAGGACTATGCGGCAACGGTCCTGATCTTGGTCGGGATGAGCACAGTACTGTTGAAACCGCGAACTATCGTCCATAAATGACATCAGCATTGAGAACAGTTCGTATCGTTTCCCACAACAATTTATTAGAGGAAATCAAATGAAGACATCGCTGAATTGGCTGAGGCTGGTGACCATGGCAGCCCTTATCTCTACGCTGAGCGCATGTGGATACAACGAGTTCCAGTCGAAAGACGAAGCCGTGAAAGCGGCATGGGGCGAAGTGGTTAACCAGTACCAGCGCCGCGCCGACCTGATCCCGAACCTGGTCAATACCGTCAAGGGGTATGCCTCGCACGAAAGGGAAACCCTGGAAGCGGTGACCAGGGCGCGCGCCGCCGCTACCAGCTTCCAGATTACGCCGGAAGTACTCAACAACCCGGAAGCCTTCAAGAAGTTCCAGCAGGTGCAAGGCGAACTTTCATCTGCGCTGTCGCGCCTCATGGCGGTATCCGAAAATTATCCGCAGTTGAAAGCCGACACCAGTTTCCGCGATCTCCAGTCACAGCTCGAGGGCACCGAAAACCGGATCACTGTCGCGCGCCAGCGATACATCCAGTCCGTTGCGGACTACAACGTCCTGGCACGCAGTTTCCCGACCAACCTCACCGCAAAGATGTTCAATTACGAGGTCAGGCCGTCTTTCACCGTGGAGAATGAAAAAGCGATATCCAATGCACCCGCAGTGAATTTCGGGAAGTAGCCGATCAATGGCAGAGTTCCGTTATATGTTCGCGCTGGCGCTTGCCCTCTTCATGACGGCGGCGCAGGCGCAGAATTTCACGCCCATCCCGCCGTTGCAGGCGCGGGTCACCGACACCGTCGGCATGTTGACCGAGGACCAGCGCCACAAACTGGAAAACGTGCTGAAGGACTACGAGGAGCGTACCGGCAGCCAGATCGCTGTCCTGCTGGTGGGAAAAACCGAACCGGAAGCGATCGAGCAATACAGTATCCGGGTCGCCGACAAATGGAAGCTCGGGCGCAAAGGGGTAGACGACGGCGTCATCCTGGTCGTCGCCCGGGATAATCCGCCGGCATTTCGGCGGCTGCGCATCGAAGCCGGGCGCGGCGTCCAGGGCAGCCTCACCGACGCCCAATCGAAACGCATCCTGCAGGACGTGATCGCGCCGCATTTCCGCCAGAATGATTTCTACGGTGGCCTGGTAGCGGGCGTGTCCGCAATCACCAGTTTGCTCGACAAGGAACAGCTGCCGGCCGCGGAGAGGCAAAGCGCCCCGCCGCCGGAGGACAGCGGGATCTTCGGTAACAGCCTGATCCTCTTTATCGTAATCATGGCGCTGTTCATGATGGTGTCGCGAGGACGTTCCGCGCGCCGCTACCGCCATAGTCACAGCGACTGGGGCCGCTCGGCCGGCGTAATCCTTGGCGGCGCAATTGGGAGCGGTGGCTTCGGCGGCAGGTCGGGCGGCGGATTTTCGGGAGGTGGTGGATTTTCCGGCGGCGGCGGCGGATTCGACGGCGGCGGCGCATCGGGGGATTGGTGATGAAACGACTTTCGCGCCTGATCAGGCACCTTCGTACCTCTGCCGCCGATGGCCGGCGGGCGTTTCCTCCATCGGCGCTCAAAGCGATCGAAACCGCAATCACCGAAGGCGAATCCCGGCATCGTGCCGAGGTGCGGATGATTGTCGAACCGTCCCTCGCCCTGCAAGCTGCATGGAGCGGCGTCTCACCACGTGACCGCGCACGCGAATTGTTTATCCACTATGGCGTCTGGGACACGGAAGAAAACTGCGGCGTATTGGTGTATGTGAACCTTGCCGACCACAAGGTCGAGATCGTGGCTGATCGCGGCGTCGGCAAAGCGATTACCGCCGGGGAGTGGCAAGCGGTCTGCCGCACGATGACACAAGGATTCGCCGAAGGCAGGTACGAAGAAAGTGCGCTTGCCGCGTTGCGCGAGTTGAATGCGCTATTGCAGGCGCGTTTTCCGGATGACGGCGCAACGCACAACCAGCTTTCGAATCGACCGGTTGTTCTGTAGGTGGGGATGCAATCCCAACATTCAAAACCATGCACGACTGACGGCTTCCCTATGCGGAAGCGCGTCGCTTAGCATAGGCCGGTCTGTTGGGATTAGCAAACCTACTCCCTATCCGCGCCGCGCAACGTCTCGATCCGCTCCTCATCGCTAGGATGCGAACTGAAGTAACCGGAATTGTTCGCCTGATCCCCGGCGACAGGGGCTTTCATCTTTTCAAACAAGTCCGCCATCGGCGACAGCGGGATGCGATTGTCCCGCATCATCTCGATCGCGTACTGGTCCGCTTCCCGCTCGAAGTCACGCGAATAATTCTGGTAAAGCAGCAAGGCCGGCGCAGCCGCCAGCACGGTCGACACATCGCCGATGAACAGGTTGACCACCACCCCGACGCCAAGCGCCTGCATCAGGCTGCGCAGCGAATGCCGGCGATGCAGGTGACCGAGCTCATGTCCGAGCACGCCGAGTAGCGCCTGATCGCCAGGAGCGAGCGCCACCAGTTGATCGGTCATGACGATCACGCCATTCGGAAGCGCAAATGCATTCGGCCCCTGTGGGCTGTCGCGGAATTCAAGCCGGTACTCGGTTCGTTCGCCATCCGGCTGCTTCAATTCCGCAAACAACCGCTTCAGGCGTGCTTGCTCGGCCGGCGCCAGTCTGGATGGCTGCATCTGTCCGGCATCGATGATGCGCAACTGTTCGTCGCCGATTTTGTGTTCGAGCGATGCCGGCAGATGCTGCGCCACGCTGTCCGCGGCCCATGGCAAGCCCCACTGATATCCCACGGTCAGCAGCGCGACCAAAGTAACGAGTGCAAGCAGCGACAACGGCCAGCGCTGCTGCCAACGCACCACCCACGAATCGCGGTAGCCATTCTCCGCCAGTACAGCTGCCAGATTGGGATCGGCAACCTCAAGGAATCCGCCGTTCGGCAAGCGCATGATGCGCGGCGCATGCGCGAGCGGCTCCGAAACGACCAGGTCGGCCATTCGCACCGTGCGGCGAAAGCCGGCGCCGCTCATCGCGACGATACCGTCGTGCATCAGGAGCTTGACTGGCCGTGGCCGGGTCGTATGTCCGTCGAAATAAGTCGCCCTGATCATAAGCTGATATCTATATCGAACAGGTCGCCGGTTTCCTGGCCGAGCGCAGTGGTCCGGTCCATGGCGTGGTCGGCCCAGAATTGTTCGAGGTTGTCGGCCGGGATCAGGGTCATGCACTCGATGCGATACTTTGCAACGCGTATCGCGGCAAACGGCTTGTAAAGACCGAGCGTGAGCGTCATCAAGATCAGGTTGGACGCATGTATCCACAGCAGCTTGCGGGCGCTCGCCACGCTTTCGAATACATGGTCGCCCAGTTCGGTGTGATTCCATACCAGGTTCTGGAAACTGCTTTCCAGGTACGGGCGAACGAACAGGTAGAACGCATAGGCGCTAACCAGGCCATACAGCAACGCAAACAGCCAGCCAAATACTGTAGACAGCAAGAACTCATAAGCCTTGGCTGTGACAAACGCGAAGATGCCCGCCGGGATCGAACCCAAAAAGAAGTAGCTGACGGCCTTGCCGTAGATACTGAAGAAATCCGCCGAACGCGCGCGGAAGAAGAACTGCGTATGGCCGAAATCGGCATTCTGGTGCTGATAGCGCTTCAGGTAGCAATGCGCGAGCGGGACGGTAATGCCCACTGTCAGAAGCAACAATGCCACCACCAGCAAAAAGATGCCCGGGCCTGCGCTCCTCGAAAACGATGTCACCAGCGTCCACAAAAAGAAACCGATGAACGCGAGCGCAATCGGAAACAGGATGAGCTTGCGGTACGCCTGTGGAACCGTGCCGCGGAAGTTGAAACGCAATCCACGGTAGCTGGTATTTTCCAGCTTGAAGCGTATCGAGCGCGCTACCAGCCATGGTGTGATGCCGATCAGGATAGCGGCGATCGCGGCGGCTGCGACGGGAGACACGTCATAAGAAATTTTGTAAGCGACCACCAGGCCGAGCGCCAGGACGCGTCCCTTGAGGATGATTTTCGGATCGCCGTGATAGTCGAAAATCGCGCCGGCAACGCGCGTGTTCCGATAAAGGTATTGAAGCCGCCGCACCTTGGCCCAGGCGGAATAGACGCCGAGCGTGGCTATAGTCAGCAACAGGTTGACGATCCAGATGCGGAAGTATTCCGAGCCGGTGCCGGTGAATTCGAAACGCTGGGGCCCCAGTGCCGCGAACCGACCGCTTGCGGCGACGGACTGAGCCATAGGCGCCGCCGGGGATGTGGTATCCCACCCTCCCCTGGCCGCGTTCCTTGCAAACTTATCCATCGTGGCTTCCGCCATTCTTGCTCCCTCTCTTGCGAGCGGCTGTCTCTCTATGCTTGATGTTTAATACTTGTGCACGAGCATTTTAACGACAAAGCATGAGCCAGGTAATGACTATCCGTTGTCATGCACCCACTGCAGCAACGCATCCTGGGCTTCCACCGAGCGGTCCGCGTTGGCGTGGTTCACAATCCAGACTACCGCGTAGCGCCGCCCGGAAGCAGCGAGTACATAGCCGGCGATCGAGCGCACGTGGTTCAGCGACCCGGTCTTGATATGCGCACGTCCCGCGGCGCTCTGCCCGTTCAGGCGTAGCCGCATGGTGCCGTCCAAGCCGGCCAGCGGCAGCGACGCGATGAATTCGGGCATCGTGGGCGACTGGTATGCCTTTACCAACAGGCGCCCGAGCGTCAGTGCCGAGATCCGCTCGCTGCGCGACAGGCCGGAACCGTTGTCGATGGAGAGGTCGGGCGCATCGATACCTTTATTGGCCAGCCACATCTTGACCACTGCGGCGCCGCGCCCCGGTGTGGCGGGAATCTGCAAAGACCGGTAGGCGATAGTCAGCAGCAACTGCCGCGCCATCACGTTATTGCTGAATTTGTTGACGTCGCGGATCACGTCCGACACCGAGGGCGACTCCCACTCCGCCACCAGACGGGCAGTCTCGGGGACGTGACCGTTCCGGACTTCGCCTTTGAACTTGCCGCCGAGTTCCGCCCACATGCGCCGGAACACAGCGGAAAAATACTGGGTGTGCGTCATCTGGAAAGGATGGATATGCCATACCCGCTCGCCACAGGAGGCGGGATAAGCGCCGCCGAATCTCGCTCCGGCGCCGTCTATCACGGGATGCAGCATGGCACGCCAATCGCCGCACTCGCCATGGCTCAGCCTGGGCGGCTGCACCGGAAAGCCGTCGACCGGCGGTTCGACGGCGAGGCGCACAATTCCCGCTCCCTCGTCCGGAGCGAAGCGGAAACTGAAAGCCTTGTAGTTCAGTAGCAGCGCATCCGGGCCCACGTTGTACGTCTTCATCGGATCGCCATCGAACAGCGCTGCATCGACGGGAATTTCTTCGAACACGCTGCGGTCGAGCACGACGTTGCCGCGGATTACACGGATGCCTTTTGCCCGGATCCGGCGCATGAACATCCAGAAATTTTCCAGCACCAGTTTCGGATCGCCGCTGCCCTTGAAGACCAGGTCGCCATTGAGCACGTCGCCATTGAGCGTACCTGTCGCGTATGCCTGGGTCTTCCAGGTAAAGGCAGGGCCGAGTATCTCGAGCGCGGCATTACTTGTCACAAGTTTCATTGTGGATGCCGGACTGAGCGGAATGTCCTGGTTTTTCGCGGCCAGCACGGGGCCGCCGCCGGCTTCCTGCACATAGGCGCCCACCGCATAGCCGGGAATTTCAGCGTGAGTTAATGCATCGACAACAGCCGCAGGCAATTCCTGCGCCAATACCGTCCCGAACGACACAAATAAATAGCAAGCGGCGACGACTTTCTTTTGTATTCGCATAGGATGGGGAATAATACGTCAAGTGCAATTGATTATCCCACGGCAAAGGTCCTTCACCATGTCCACTTCGAACAACTCCCCGGTCGCACAACTGGACGACCCGCTGGCGCTGGACAACCAGTTCTGTTTTGCACTCTACTCCGCGTCGCTGGCAATGACGAAGTCCTATAAGCCATATCTGGACAAGGTGGGTCTCACTTACCCGCAATACCTGGTGATGCTGGTTTTGTGGCAACAAGATGACATTCTGGTAAAGACCATAGGGGAACGGCTGTTTCTCGATTCCGGCACCCTGACGCCGCTGTTGAAACGGCTTGAAGCCTCCTCTCTTATCACCCGTACGCGTGACGAAGCCGACGAGCGTCAGGTACGCATTACCCTGACCAAAGACGGTCGTGCGCTGAAGAAAAAAGCGCAAGGCATCCCGCATCAGATGCTGTGCGCCAGTGGTCAACCGGTGCAGGTGCTGCAAAACCTGCGCGAGCAGCTCTCCACCATACGCAAAGACCTGGCGCGGTCGAACCTTCAGTGACCGCAGGTTTTAGAAGTTATCCACTAAAAGGCACGATTAAATTGCACGCAATCTAATTGCACGATACATTACTGCTTGTCGTTCACCCCACCCAAAGGAGAAAACATGCAGATCCTGTACAAGGCGCAAGCCACAGCAAGCGGCGGCCGCGATGGACGCGCCACCACCAGCGATGAAAAACTCGACGTCAGGCTGAGCACCCCGAAGGAGCTCGGCGGTGCAGGCGGCGATGGGACTAATCCGGAACAGTTATTCGCGGCCGGTTACTCGGCATGCTTCCTGTCGGCGCTCAAATTCATCGCGGCGCAAGCGAAGACCCCACTCCCGGCGGACGCAACAGTCACGGCCGAAGTCGGGATCGGCCCCAACGCCAAGGGCGGTTTCGGCCTGGCCGTGGATCTGCGCGTTGCGCTACCCGGCCTCGATAAGGCAGCGGCACAATCGCTCGTGCACAAGGCGCATGAAGTGTGCCCGTACTCGAATGCCACACGCGGCAACATAGAAGTGAACATCGCGTTGGCTTAAGTGCCGGTTTTCGGATGGCGAACAACGGGTTCCGATCGTTTGGCTAAAATGGGCGTACTTCACCATCTGCCACAGGAACCCGCTATGCCTGCTCTCCACCCGTTTCACCTCGCCTTCCCCGTTCATGACCTGGATGCCGCCCGCACTTTTTATGGCGAAGTGCTCGGCTGTCCAGAAGGACGCAGCTCCAGCGAATGGATCGACTTCGATTTCTTTGGGCACCAGATCGTCACCCACCTGGTCGGCCACCGGGTCGAGCCATCCGGCTATGGCCATGTCGATGGAAAACGCGTACCGATTCCGCACTTCGGGGTCGTGTTGTCAAAGCCGGAGTGGCAGACACTCGCGGACCGGCTGCAAAGCGCCGGTGTCGAATTCGTCATGAAGCCGCAGATCCGCTTTCCGGGCGAACCCGGCGAGCAGGCGACTATGTTCTTCCATGATCCCAGCGGAAATGCGCTTGAGGTCAAAGCGTTTGCCGACATGAGCCCGCTGTTTGCGAAATGATCCGTATCCTCTTTCACATGGATGGC
>JAQGMD010000190.1 GCA_028292565.1 Burkholderia sp.
GGATCAAGATCATGGAAACAGGAAAGGGCCGGCCATATACGCCGTTCTGGCGCTTCCTTCTCAGCCCGATGATGATCGCGATGATGCTCGGGATGCTGTTCGCCATCATGCAAATTACATTGCCAGATGCTGTGGCCCATGCGATGAGAATGCTTGGAGATGCCTGCATTCCGATCATGCTGTTTGCGCTCGGCGTGCGCATGCTGGATGTCAATCTGAAGAGCTGGCACATCGGGTTGGTGGGCGCAATCGTGTGCCCGGTGACAGGATTGGCTATGGCTTGGCTGCTGGACGGACTGCTGAATCTGACTCCGACTCAACGTGGCCAGATGTATCTGTTCGCCGTACTGCCGCCCGCCGTGTTCTGCTTCATGGTGGCCGAACAATACAGGCAGGAGCCGGACAAGGTGGCGTCGATCGTGCTGCTCGGGAACCTGGCTGCGCTGGCGTTCGTGCCGATGGGTTTGTGGTTGGGGTTGCGCAGTTAATAGTGTTTACTGCGTACCGATGGTTTGAAAAATCCCTTGCTGTACCAAGGAATCATCAACATCGGCGATCGACACGTCGTCCACCCGCGCGGAACGCGGGCCGCGCCGGGCCCAATCAATGATTTTGCCGAGCGATTCTGCTTCACCGCATACCATCGCCTCGACCGAACCATCGCGCCGATTGCGCACCCAGCCCGAAAGCTTGAGTGCGCGCGCCTGTGCTTCAAACGACGCGCGGTAGCCGACCCCTTGCACGATACCGACGATGCGCAGATGTTTTGCCATCTTCGTCCCTTTTTGGTGTTTCAGTAAATGGATGACGACCGTGGTCGTGATCCATTTACTGCTGGTTGCTCCCCTCTCCCTTCGCGGGAGAGGGGATTGGGGGCGAGGGTCTGAGCTTTCATTGTGCCCTTCGTTAATAAAAGCTCAGTAGTGTGGATTACTTCTTTTTTAACATCGGCGCCAAGTATTTGCCGGTCACGCTGGCCGGATTCTTGGCAACGTCTTCCGGTGTTCCCGTGGCGACAATCTGGCCGCCGCCTGCACCGCCTTCGGGACCGAGGTCGACGATCCAGTCGGCGGTTTTGATCACATCGAGATTGTGCTCGATGATCACCAACGTGTTGCCTTGATCGCGCAGCCGGTGTATCACTTTCAGCAGCAAGTCGATATCGTGGAAGTGCAGGCCGGTGGTCGGCTCATCCAGGATGTACAGCGTGCGGCCGGTATCGCGCTTCGATAATTCCAGTGACAGCTTGACCCGCTGCGCCTCGCCGCCGGACAGCGTGGTAGCGCTTTGGCCCAGGCGGATGTAGCCGAGGCCCACATCCAGCAATGTTTGCAGTTTGCGCGCAATCACTGGTACCGGCTTGAAGAATTCATGCGCTTCCTCGACTGTCATGTCGAGCACTTCATGAACGTTCTTGCCCTTGTAATGAACTTCCAGCGTCTCGCGGTTATAACGCTTGCCGTGGCATACATCACATGGCACATACACGTCGGGCAGGAAGTGCATCTCCACCTTCAACACGCCGTCACCCTGGCATGCTTCGCAGCGCCCGCCTTTTACATTGAAAGAGAAGCGACCGGCGGAATAGCCTCTTTCCTTCGCCGCCGGAATGGTCGAGAAGAGATCGCGGATCGGCGTAAACAAGCCGGTGTAGGTTGCCGGATTGGAGCGAGGTGTACGACCAATCGGCGCCTGGTCAACCGAAATCACCTTGTCGAAGTGTTCCAGGCCGCTGATCGATTCATACGGCGCCGGCTCCGCCTGCGAACCGTACAGGTGACGTGACGCTGCATGGTATAGCGTGTCGTTGACCAGCGTCGACTTGCCAGAGCCGGACACGCCGGTCACGCAAGTCAGCAAGCCGACCGGCAAGTCGAGTGTGACATTTTTCAGGTTGTTGCCCGAAGCGCCGCTGATGACGAATTGCCGTTCCGGATCGGACGGCGTGCGCTTCTTGGGCACGTGAATAGCGAGCGTGCCGTTCAGGTACTTGGCGGTCAGCGATTTTTTGCTCTTGAGGATTTCATTGAGCGTGCCTTTGGCGATGATCTCGCCGCCATGCACGCCCGCACCCAAGCCCATGTCAACGACGTAATCGGCACAGCGGATTGCATCTTCATCATGCTCGACCACCAGCACGCTATTACCGATGTCGCGCAAATGCTTGAGCGTGGCGATCAGGCGGTCGTTGTCACGTTGATGCAAGCCGATCGAAGGTTCGTCCAAAACATACATCACCCCGGTCAGGCCGGAACCGATTTGCGAAGCGAGACGGATGCGCTGCGCTTCGCCGCCGGACAAGGTGTCGGCGCTACGCTCGAGCGACAGGTAGTCGAGGCCGACGTTGTTCAGGAACTTGAGGCGCGACACGATTTCTTTAATGATGCGGTCGGCGATTTCGCGTTTCGCGCCGGTGAGTTTCAGGCTTTCAAAGAAAGCCAGCGTCTCGCGCAGCGGCGTCGCTGCGACTTCATATATGGCGCGTTCCTGTTTTCCGGTGCCGACCTTCACATAGCGCGCTTCCACGCGCAACCGGGCGCCCTGGCAGGATGGGCATTCCTTCTGGTTGATGAATTTCGCGAGCTCTTCCTTTACTGCCATCGAGTCGGTTTCACGATAGCGGCGCTGCAGGTTGGTCACCACGCCTTCGAAGGTATGTTCACGCACGACTGCGCGGCCGCGTTCATTAATATAGGTGAACGGTATCGTCTGCTTGCCTGAACCGTACAGCACCACCTGCTGTGCCGCGTTGGGCAGCTTTTCAAACGGCACATCGAGGTCAAACTCGTAGTGCTCGCCGAGGCTCGTCAGCATCTGGAAATAAAACTGGTTGCGTCGGTCCCAGCCTTTCACCGCGCCGCTGGCGAGCGACAGATTGGGAAATGCTACGATGCGCTTCGGGTCGAAAAATTCGATATGCCCGAGGCCGTCACACTCCGGGCATGCGCCCATCGGATTATTGAAAGAGAACAGGCGCGGCTCAAGTTCCTGCAGCGAATAGCCGCAGGCGGCGCAGGCGAACTTGTTGGAATACAAATGCTCGACGGCGCTGTCCATTTCAAGCGCGACTGCCCGACCTTCCGCCAGGCGCAACGCGGTTTCAAAGCTTTCCGCCAGGCGCTGCTTGATCTCCGCTTTGACTTTCACCCGGTCGATAACCACGTCGATCGTGTGCTTCTCGGTTTTCTTCAGCTTCGGCAAATCGTCGATTTCATAAATCTTTGCCTTGTTGGTGCCGCTCTGGATGCGGAAGCGCACAAAGCCTTGCGCCTGCATCTGTTCGAACAGGTCGGCATGCTCGCCTTTGCGGTTCGCGACGACCGGCGCGAGGATCATCAGCTTGGTATCTTCCGGCATGGCCAGCACGGCATCGACCATTTGCGATACCGACTGCGCGGCCAACGGGTTTTCCGGATGGTCCGGGCAATAGGGCGTGCCGACGCGTGCATATAACAGGCGCAGGTAATCGTGGATTTCGGTTACTGTGCCGACAGTCGAGCGCGGATTGTGCGAGGTCGCTTTCTGCTCGATCGATATGGCGGGCGACAAGCCTTCAATCAGGTCGACGTCGGGCTTTTCCATCAGTTGCAGGAACTGGCGCGCATACGCGGACAGGGATTCCACATAACGCCGTTGTCCTTCCGCATACAGGGTATCGAATGCGAGCGAAGACTTGCCGGAACCGGAGAGGCCGGTAATGACGATCAGCTGATTACGGGGTAATTCCAGATTGATATTTTTCAGGTTGTGCGTGCGCGCACCTCGGATTCGAATTTCTTCCATGTACTGCCTTCAGCGTGGGCTTTAACGGGTCAACCTGATACTATAACGGGTTTTGAACCGCGCCGTATCACATAAGCCTCCCTGTTATCAAGTCCTCATGCTTTCCTCACAACCCGCCGAATTAAATGACCGTATGACGCGAACGGAAGTTCGTGCCAGCCTGTCACTGGCATCGATTTTCGCTTTGCGCATGCTGGGCATGTTCCTCATCCTGCCGGTGTTCGCGGTGCACGCAAAGACTTTGCCCGGCGGGAATAGCGCAACCATGGTCGGACTGGCAATGGGCATTTACGGATTGACGCAAGCGTTCGGTCAGATCCCGTTCGGTGTAGCGTCAGATAAGTTCGGCCGCAAGCGCATCATCATCATTGGCCTGATCCTGTTCGCACTGGGATCGTTTATCGCTGCGGCGGCTACCGACATCATCTGGGTGATTGTCGGCCGCGCGGTGCAAGGGGCCGGCGCGATTTCGGCGGCGGTAACCGCGTTCATCGCGGATTCGACCAGGGAGGAACATCGGACCAAGGCGATGGCGATGGTCGGTGCCTCGATCGGCCTGACGTTCGCCGTCTCCCTCATTGCGTCGCCGGTATTGTATAAGGCGATCGGTATGGGGGGCATTTTTGCGTTGACCGGAATCCTGTCCATCGTCGCAATACTGGTGGTGGCATTCGTCGTGCCGCCGGCGCCTCCTGCCGTTGCGGCACATCGCGTCCCGTTTAGCGCGGTATTGCATGACCATGAACTGATGCGACTCAACTTCGGCGTGTTCGCATTGCACCTGACGCAAATGGCGATGTTCGTCGTCGTGCCGTCAGCCCTGGTGCAGTATGCCGACCTGCCCATCGCCGAGCACTGGAAAGTTTATTTGCCGGTGGTGCTTGCTTCGTTCGTGTTCATGCTGCCGCCGGTTTTCATTGGCGAAAAGCGCGGCAAGACCAAGCAGGTATTTATTGCCGCGATTGCATTGATGCTGGTCGTGCAATGCGGCTTGTGGGCATTCCTGTCGCACCCGACCCTGCATTGGGCTATTCTGGTCGCATTGCTGCTGGCTTTTTTTGTGGCATTCAACATCCTGGAAGCGAGCCAGCCGTCGCTGGTGTCCCGTATTGCGCCGCCGTCGGCCAAGGGCGCCGCGCTCGGCGTCTATAACACGCTACAGGCACTTGGGCTGTTTTGCGGCGGTGCGCTGGGCGGATGGATGGCGCAGAATTTCGGCGCTTCCTCAGTATTTATCTTGGGTGCAATGACGACAATTGTCTGGCTTATAATCGCATCCAGTATGAAAAACCTACCGCGCCGTTCCAGAAGAACGGCAGTCGCAGCAGCTTAATCAGGATCAGGAGAAATTTATGGCATCGGTAAATAAAGTCATCGTCGTCGGTAACCTCGGGCGCGACCCGGAAACGCGCTATATGCCGAGCGGTGAGGCAATTACGTCCATCGCGGTTGCGACCACGGACAAGTGGAAAGACAAACAATCCGGCGAACAGAAAGAAGCGACCGAATGGCACCGGATTTCATTCTTCGGCAAGCTGGCCGAGATCGCCGGCCAGTATCTGAAGAAAGGGTCGCAGGTTTATGTCGAGGGGCGCCTGCGCACGCGCAAATATACGGATAAGGACGGCGTTGAGAAGTATTCGACCGAGATCGTCGCCGAAACCATGCAGATGCTTGGTAGCCGCCAGGGTATGGGCGGTGCTTCTGCAGACGAAGGTTATGGCGGCAGCGCCCCGGCGCCGCGGCAAAGCACGGGTGGAGGTGCCGGGGCTGGCACAGGTGGGGGAGCATCGCGTGGTGCGTCCAAGCCGGCACCAAACTTCAGCGATATGGACGACGACATCCCGTTCTGAGGAGCAAAGTTCGAGGAATATAAACAACTCCCCAGGAGGCCTCGTGCCTCCTTATTTTTGTGGTTTATGTTGTAATTTTTGCAACATACGTGATCGAAGTTATAGAGTAGGGCTCATAGCGGCCAACGACTTCAGCCCAGAAATCCACCACAAGCCCGGATCTTCGGAACGCGGTGGAGTCCTGTAGCATGGCCGCGAAGATCGGTATCCCATCCTGGTCGCGCAATGCGTCTGCCACACCGGCACAAGCTGGCCAGCCAACAGATATGGCTGAGCGACCAAGTCCAAGATTCGAGAAATACCCACGCCTGCCAGTGTCAGTGCCAACAACATTGCAGAGTTTTCGGCATGGCTCTGGCCCCTTGAGGACATGGGGCAGTTGTTAAAACGATACCGAATTCATGCGAAATAGGTCCATCGCGGCTATCGTCGCCGCGCCTTGCCAAGCCCGCGCCGCGAACGTGGTCGCTTTTTGGCAGTGGGCGTCATCTGGTGCAAAACACGACAATCGGACAAAAATGAATAATCAAAAGCACGAAAACCGTTAAACGGAGTCGTTGCGTCGGTTTGCGCTATGTCAAGCCGCTATAATCAGGATCTGTTACCAAAAGCCAATTCTTGAAATGATGCGTTCCTCGTCAATAGAATTTTCCATCGCCAGCTATGCTGCATGGGCACCCGGCGTGGAAACGCGAGAAGCATGGATCGACTGGGCGTACCGCCGCATCTCGATTCAAATCGGCTCCGAACCGGCATTGCGGGCAATGCCCCCAATGCAGCGGCGGCGTGTCGGATTCCTGGGGAAAATGGCGTTGGAAGTCGCCTATGAATGCCTCGGAAGCCGAACCAATGTACCGACTCTGTTTTGCTCCCGTCACGGGGAAGTGTCGCGCTCGGTCGACCTGCTGCGCGACCTCGCTTTGAATCAACCGATCTCGCCAACATCGTTCGGGCTGTCCGTGCATAACGCCGTTGGCGGCATGTTTTCGATTGCCCGCAATGACCAGGCGAATCATATTGCGCTCAGCGCAGGACCAAGCACCATCGAGCATGCGTTGATTGAAGCATGTGGCCTGCTCTCGGACGGTGAGCGGGCGGTCCTCCTGGTGGCTTGCGACTGCCCGCTGCCTTCCATATATAGCGACTATGCGGACGCTGGTGAACAGCCGTTCGCATGGGCGTGGCTGATCGAGCCTCCGCGGCAGGATGTCATATCGCTTTCCTGGTCGAAGGCGACCGGCGGCAGCGATGCAGATGCGGAACGCGTGCCGGGCGGCCTGGATATCCTCCGTTTTCAATTGCGCAGAGAGCGGCGCATGGAGCGCATCTGCGGCAACCGGTTATGGCAATGGTCGCGCAATGCTTAATCGGATCAGTCGTTACTGGCGCATCGCTGGAACAGCTTCAGGTTTCTTTTTCTTCGGCGCCGGCGGCCTGCTGATGCGCGTACTTATTTTCCCGGCAATTAACCTCTTCATCTGGAAACGACCGCTGCGAATTGCAGCGGCGCGCAATGTCATACGGTTTGCTTTTCGCGCGTTTGTCGGACTCATGTGCGGACTCGGCGTCCTGCGCTATCAGATCAAGGGACTGGAAAAGCTGGAGCGCAATGGCTTGCTGATCGTGGCCAATCATCCGACGCTGTTCGATACCGTGATTTTGATGGCATTTGTGAAACGCGCCGATTGTATTGTCAGAAGTGGACTGTGGAACAACCCATTCACTCACGGCCCGGTGCGCGCCGCCGGCTATATCAAGAATGAAGACGGACCGCGCCTGCTGCACGCCTGCGTCAAGTCGCTGAAAGACGGTAACAACCTGATCATTTTTCCTGAGGGGACGCGCACCCCGCGTGACGGCACTCTCAATTTCAAACGCGGCGCCGCCAATATCGCTGCGCGCGGCATGATCGACCTGACACCTGTTGTTATCCGTTGCACGCCCGCGACGCTGGGCAAGGGAGATAAATGGTGGAAGGTTCCGCATAGGCGTGTGCATGTTAGCGTTGAGATTCAGCAAGATATCAAGGTTGAGCCATTCATTTTGACTGCCGACACCGAAGCCTTGGCGGCACGCCGCCTGACCGAATATATGCAAAATTACTTTGCCGAGGAAAACACACGCCATGCAGTCGCTTGAAGACGAAATCAAACAAGTCATCGTCATCTCCCTCCAGCTGGAGGACATCGGGCCCGACGACATCGACACGGATGCTCCGCTATTCGTGGAAGGGCTCGGTCTCGACTCGATCGACGCACTGGAACTCGGCGTGGCATTGCAAAAACGTTATGGCATTTCATTGTCGGCCGACTCGGAAGAAACGCGCCGCCACTTTAAATCAGTGCGCACGCTCAGCGCACTGGTGGCCGAATACAGAAAGAAGTAAGGGAGACAACAAATGAACGCAGTGGGCGCAATGAACAGGGAAGAAATTTACAGCTGGATCGCGAATGTATTGCATGAGATGTTCGAAATCGACAAGTCAGCGATTACATTGCAATCCAATCTGTACACCGATCTCGACATCGACAGCATTGATGCAGTCGATCTTGCGGTAAAACTGAAGGAGCTTACCGGCAAGCGCATGCAGCCGGAAGTATTCAAGACCGTACGCACCGTGGAAGATGTGGTGAACGCGCTGGCTGACCTGCTGGCGGAGTAGCCATCAACCGCTTTATCCAAACCGGATTGCCGGTCGCAATCACCCTGGTCTATCCGCTTGCAGTCTGGATGGGCCATGGCACCGCGCAGCCACGACTGTTCGCCTGCCTGCTGCTGCTGGCTGCCGCAACGCGTATCTACACCATGAAGATCGGCAGCGCCGGGCGCTGGTGGCTGGGCGGCGCACTGCTGCTTGCGGCAGCGGCGATCTGGGGCAATGCATGGATGCCGCTCAAGTTGTATCCGGTGCTGATCAACGCTGTCATGCTCGGTGTCTTTGGCTACAGCCTGGTGTCGCCGCCGTCGATGATCGAGCGCTTCGCCCGGATCAAGGAAACAAACCTGCCGCCGGAAGCAATCGTTTATACGCGATGCGTGACCAAGGTATGGTGCGCTTTCTTTCTCGTCAACGGAACCATCGCATTGATAACGGCACTCTGGGCGTCGCCGGCCGTCTGGTCCTTGTACAACGGCGTGATTGCGTACGGGCTGATGGGACTGTTGTTCGGCGGTGAGTATCTGGTACGGATGCGATTCAAGCAGCGCCACAATGCCTGACGACGTCGACATGCTCAATCTGCTTCACCTGCCGAGGCCGTCCGACACCTGGGTCGGCTGGCGCGATGGCGTTACGATCCCGTACGCTGATTTCCTTGTACGCGTGCGGCAGTGGCAGGAGCTTCTGCTCGACAACAAGGGGCCCCAGTTTGCCCTGTATGCTGGCGACAGCATTGAGTTCGCCGCGGCGCTGTTCGGGGCGTGGCATGCCGGCAAAACAGTATACCTGCCGTCCGATACGTTGCCCGCGACCTGCGCGTCGCTGCGTCAGGTAGTGGATGGCTTTCTCGGTGAATTTCCGCCGGAGTGTGCGCCCTTGTCTCCATTGGACGCGGTCACGGTCGGCAGCACCAGCTTTCAGAGTCTGCAACCCGACTTCAATGGCCTCGTTGTTTACACGTCAGGCAGCACCGGTGCGCCGCAAGCGATCAAGAAGAGCCTGTCGCAGGTGTCCAGCGAAGTTGCCACGCTTGAGCAATTGTTCGGTGGCGAAGCGAATGCGGCGGAGGTCTTGGCAACGGTATCGCATCAGCACATCTACGGCTTGCTGTTCAAGGTGCTATGGCCGCTGACATGCGCGCGCCCGATTCATGCCCGTAGCCTCACCTACCCGGAAGAACTCGCGCGAGCAACCGCGGCATGCGACTGCATACTCGTCTCCAGTCCGGCGCATTTGAAACGCCTGCCCGACAGTCCGGCCTGGGTCGCGAATGCGCACCGTGTGCGCGCTGTGTTTTCATCCGGCGGCCCGCTGCCGTTCGAAGTGGCGTCCCTCACTGCGCAAGTGTTGGGCTGCACACCCGTTGAGGTGTATGGCAGTTCGGAGACGGGGGGCATTGGCTGGCGCCGGCGTGATGTCGAAGCTAACGACAGCTGGACCCCGATGCCCGGTGTCGAGGCGCGCATCAGTGGGGAGGACGACGGCGTGCTGGAAATTCGGTCCCCGCACCTGCCCGATGCAAACTGGTTTCGCACCGCCGATCGCGCACAAATTTCGAGTGAGGGCCGTTTCAAGTTGCGTGGACGCGTCGACCGCATCGTCAAGCTGGAAGAGAAACGCATTTCGCTGGACCTGATTGAATCACAACTGAAAGCGTCGCCATTGGTCACGGAGGCGCGCGTGCTGGTTGTCGCCGGCAATCGGCAGCGGCTTGCTGCTTTCGTGGTGTTGTCCGAACAAGGCCGGAAGGCGCTCGCCGAGTCAGGCAAGCATGCGCTCAACAGCGTGCTGCGAGAGCAGCTCGCCAAAACTGTTGAGCGCATTGCCTTGCCACGCAGCTGGCGTTATCTTGACGCCCTGCCCGTCAATGCACAGGGCAAGACTACGCAGGCAGAACTCGCCATGCTGCTCGACGATGCAAGCGCTGCTTCAGGACCAACATGGCCGCGTCTGCAGTTGACCGAGAAAGAGGCGCAGCGCGCGTTGTATGAGCTGGCGGCGCCGCACGACATGGTTTACTTCGAAGGACATTTTCCCGGTACGCCAATTGTTCCCGGCGTTGCGCAAGTCGACTGGGCGCTGGCACTGGCGTGCGAATGCTTCGATCTGCCGCCGGTTTTCCGCGGCATTCATGCACTGAAGTTCCAGCAGGTGATTCGTCCGGAAAGCACTTTTTCACTGGAGCTGATGCATGATCCGGCGAAGGGATGCGTCATATTCAGATATTTTTCGCCGTCGGGAACGCATGCAAGCGGACGACTGATGTTCGGAGCCGCCGATGTTTAAGCCATGCGTGCTAATTCCGGTTTATAACCACGAACATGCCGTCGGTGCAGTGGTGGATGCGGTACTCGCCCAAAGCCTGCATTGTGTCCTCGTCGACGATGGCTGCTCGTCCGCATGCGCGCAGGTTCTCGACCGGATTGCTGAACGCTCGCCGTCGCAGGTTACGCTGCTGCGGCATCCGGCAAATCGTGGCAAGGGCGATGCCGTAGTCACCGGCATCCGGCATGCCGCGCGCGCCGGTTTCACCCATGTGCTGCAAGTCGACGCCGACGGCCAGCATTGCATCGCGGACGTACCGCGCTTCATCCAACAGGCAGCGGCGCGCCCGGAAGCACTGATTGTCGGCTATCCGCAATACGATGAATCGGTGCCGTCCATCCGGTTGTACGGGCGTTACCTAACGCACGCCTGGGTATGGATCAATACGCTGTCGCTGCAAATCAAGGATTCGATGTGCGGCTTTCGCATTTATCCGGTCGCTCCGGTCCTGTCGCTGATACAGCGCCGCACGCTCGGCTCGCGTATGGACTTCGATACCGAAATACTGGTGCGCCTGTGCTGGGATGGCGTCGATATCGTCAACGTCCGCACCAAGGTAGGTTACCCGGCTGACGGCGTGTCGCACTTTCGCCTCTGGTTCGACAATGTGCTGATTTCGCGCATGCATGCGACGCTGTTTTTCGGAATGCTGGTTCGCGCGCCCCAGCTGCTGGCACGCAAATGGAGCAAGTCATGACTGCGCCATCCCATGCGACGGGCCGTCAGCATTGGGCTCATATCAACGAAGCCGGCTTCATTGCCGGCATGCGTTTCCTGTTCTGGGTGTGTCGCGTATTCGGACGCTGGCCGTTTCGCATCGTGCTGTATCCAGTGCTGGCGTGGTATGTGATCACGCAGCCGGGCGCGCGTGCCGCATCTTCCGGTTATTTGCGACGCGTACGCGGATATGGCGGGCAGACGCATTTGAATTCAGGATTGCCCGGCGTGATCCGCCATTTCGCGGCATTCGGCGAATGCATCCTCGACAAAATGCTGCTGTGGAGCGGCCTGGCCGATGTGAAGAACACGCAGTTCTTTGGCGGCGCGCAGCTGGACGACGATATCAGGAACAAGCGTGGCGGCCTGATGATTTGTTCGCATTTCGGTAACCTCGAATTGTGTCGGGTATTGGCGCGGCAGCACGCCGGAATGAAACTTACGGTGCTGGTGCATACCAAGCATGCGCAAAAGTTCAACCAGCTGCTCGCGCAGATCGATCCGGAAAGCCAGCTGAACCTGTTGCAGGTCACTGAAATATCGCCAGCGACTGCGATGATGCTGAATGAGCGCGTAGGACGCGGCGAGTTCGTTGTGATCGCCGGCGACCGCGTGCCGGTCACGCCGGGCGCGCGTACTTGCCATGTTCGTTTCCTCGGCGGGCATGCATCTTTCCCGATCGGGCCATATGTATTGGCCTACCTGCTGCAATGCCCGGTGTACATGCTGTTCTCAATGCGCACGGGGCGCGGCTCCGAGATTCACTTCGAACTGCTGCGCGAAACGCTGTGCCTGCCACGCAAAGGCCGCGAGGAAGCATTCGCGGCCTTTGCGCAGGAGTATGCAACGCGGCTCGAGCACTTCTGCCTGCGCGCCCCTCTTCAGTGGTTCAACTTCTACGATTTCTGGCAAGCGCCCACCATGGAAATGACCGATGCATCCCGCTGACCTGAAGACAACGACTCGCTCCGTCTATTTCGATGACGGACGTTTGCAGATTGAAGACATCGTCGCTATCGCACGCGGCTCGGCGTGCGCGGTGTTATCCGATGCACCGGAATTTCGCGCGCTGATTACGCGTGGCGCCGAATTCCTCGATCGCCTGCTCAGGGAGGACGGCGTCATCTACGGCGTGACGACCGGTTACGGGGATTCCTGCACGGTCACCGTGCCGCCGGAGCTGGTGGGCGAATTGCCACATCATTTATATACCTATCACGGCTGCGGTCTCGGCGAATATTTCAGTCCGGAACAGACACGCGCAATCATGGCCACCCGCCTGGCGTCGCTCTGCAAAGGATACTCCGGCGTCAGCATCGAATTGCTGGAACAGATCGCGCGCCTGCTCGACAAGGGTTTGCTGCCGCTGATTCCGTCGGAAGGTTCGGTTGGCGCCAGCGGCGACCTGACACCCTTGTCCTACCTCGCGGCGGTATTGTGCGGCGAGCGCGAAGTATGGCGCGACGGCGAACAGCTGCCGGCTGCGCAGGCACTCGGCGAAGCCGGCATCACGCCACTCCGGCTGAGGCCGAAGGAGGGCCTGGCGATCATGAACGGCACGGCCGCAATGACCGCTCTCGCCTGCATTGCGTATGCACGCGCCGAATATCTGACAAAGCTGTGCACGCGCATCACCGCAATGGCATCGTTTGCGCTGGACGGCAACGCACATCACTTCGACGCCACGCTGTTTTCAGTGAAGCCGCATCCCGGCATGCAACGCGTCGCCGCATGGCTGCGTCACGACCTGCCATGCGATCAGCCCCCACGCAACGGCAAACGCCTGCAGGACCGCTATTCGATTCGTTGCGCGCCGCATGTCATCGGCGTGCTTGCCGATGCGTTGCCGTGGTTGCGTCAATCGATCGAGAACGAGCTCAACAGCGCGAACGACAATCCGATCATTGATCCGGACGGCGAACGCATCCTGCATGGCGGCCATTTCTACGGCGGCCATATCGCATTTGCCATGGACAGCATGAAGAACGCCGTCGCCAATCTGGCGGACCTGCTGGATCGCCAGATGGCGCTGCTGGTGGACACCCGCTACAACAACGGCCTGCCTGCCAACCTGTCCGGCATGCAGGGGCCGCGTGCTGCCATCAATCACGGCCTGAAGGCGCTGCAGATCAGCGCTTCGGCGTGGACCGCCGAGGCGCTCAAGCTGACCATGCCGGCCTCGGTCTTCTCTCGTTCGACCGAATGCCACAATCAGGACAAAGTCAGCATGGGCACGATCGCCGCCCGCGATTGCCTGCGTGTGCTCGAACTGACGGAGCAGGTAGCGGCCGCATTGCTGATCACGGTGCAACAGGGATCCCTGCTGCGCCGCCGGATCAATCCGGCGCTTGTATTGGAAGCGCCGTTGCAGGCAATGATGGATGCGCTGGCCTCCGACATCCGCCTGGTCGAGGAGGACCGCCGGCTGGAGCCCGATTTGCGTTTGATGCTGGAGCGCATTCGCGCCGGCGCATGGATATTGTATGAATAAGCCGCCGCATAAGTGGTCCGCCGAAGTCGAGCTGCAGGTGCAGTTCTTCGACCTCGACCCGATGGAAATCGTATGGCACGGGAACTACGTCAAGTACCTGGAGATCGCCCGTTGCGCGCTGCTCGATAGCATCGATTACAACTACGTTCAGATGAAGTCATCCGGCTATGGGTGGCCGGTGATCGACATGCACCTGCGTTATGTCGCGCCGGCCACCTTCGGCCAGAAAATCCGGCTGTGCGCCACCATCCTCGAATGGGAAAACCGGCTGAAGATCGATTACCTGATCACCGATGCCGCGAGCGGACGACGCTTGACGCGCGCCAGTACCACCCAGGTCGCGGTCGAGATCGCGACCGGCGAGATGTGCTTCGTATCGCCGCCCGTGCTGTTTGAAAAACTAGGAGTCCAACTCTCATGAAACGCCTACTGACAGCGTGCTGTGTTGCGCTCATATCGGCGCCCCTGTTCGCCGCGGTGCCGACCGCAAAAATCCAGGCAGCACTCGCCAAACCGAAAGTATTGTGCGGCCGTTTCGACCAGAGCAAGCAGCTGTCGGGCATGAAGAAACCATTGCAGTCGAATGGCCGCTTCTGCGTCCTCGCCGGCAAGGGCGTGTTGTGGCGCACGTTGCAGCCGTTTCCGAACACCCTGCGCCTGACCCGCGATGAAATCGTACATATGCAGGGCGACCGCGTCGCGGTGCGGCTCGACGCCCGGCAGGAACCCGTGGTGCGCATGATCAACCAGGTGATGTTTTCCCTGCTGGCTGGTGAGCTGAGCCAGCTGGAAACCCTGTTCGAAGGCGATGGCAGCATTACCGACAACCAGTGGAGCGTGACGCTGAAAGCGCGCGATGCGGGTCTGGCGAAGGTGATTGCCGGCGTCTCACTCGAAGGCAGCGCTTACGTGAAAAACATCGTCATCAACGAAGCCAGCGGCGACCGCACCAGTATCGTCTTTTCAGCGATGCAGACCGGCGAATCGGCGATTGCGGCAGACGAGGCGGCGCTATTTTGAAGCGTAGTAAAACCCTCGCGCTGCTGTGGGCGCTGGTTGTAACCGCGCTGCTCGCGCACGGCGGTTATCTGTGGCTGAGCAATCGCATTGCGCCTGACACAGACATCCTGGCGCTGCTGCCCGCGCAACAGCGGGATCCGGTGCTGCAGCAGGCGTTCACACATATGGTGGACTCGGCGCAGCAACGGGTGATCGTGCTGGTCGGGGCCGCCGATTGGGGCCAGGCGCGTCGCGCGGCCGATGCCTATCGCGCGGTGCTCGCTCCGCATGGCGCGCTGCTGCAATTCGCCGACAACATCACCGACCAGACCCAGCGCGATTGGCTGGCGCTGTTCGAGAAACACAGGACGACGATGATGACGTCGCAGGATGAGGCGGCGTTGCGCAGCCAGCCGGGTCAGCAATGGGCGGTGGCCGCGTTGACGAGGTTGTACAGCCCGTTTTCCGGCCCGAAGCTCGGCCCATGGCAGGATGATCCGTTCGGCTTGTTCGGTAACTGGATTCAGGCCCGCGCGCAGGAAACGCCAGTGCGCCCGCGGGACGGTCGCCTGTTCATTGGCAACGGCGAACGCCAGTACGTGGTGATGCCGATGACGTTGCGAGTACCGGCATTGTCAATGGATGCCCAGCAAACCATCACCCCGCTGCTGGCAAAGGCCCGGCAGTCTGCCCTCGCCGCTGTACCAGGGGCCGAGGTCCTGGCAGCCGGCGTCGTGCTCCATGCGGCCGCCGCCAGCGAGCAGGCGAGCCGCGAAGTATCGATGATCGGTATCGGCTCGTTGACCGGCATTGTGCTGTTGATGTGGTTTACGTTCCGCTCGCTCAGGCCGATCGGCCTGATCCTGCTGTCGATCGGCGTCGGCTGCCTGGGCGCCCTGTCGGTATGCTACCTGCTGTTCGACCGCGTGCACTTGCTGACGCTCGTGTTCGGCGCGACGTTGATCGGCGTGGCGCAGGACTATGGCATCTACTTCCTCTGCAACCGCCTTGGCGCGGCGGCACACCTGGATTCATCGCAGTTGCTGCGGCGCTTGCTGCCCGGCTTGCTACTGACGTTGGTCGCGGCGGCAATCGGCTACACCGGACTGGCCTTGACCCCCTTCCCCGGACTGCGGCAGATGACGGTGTTTTCGGTGGTAGGCCTGGTGTTCGCCTGGCTGACCGTGGTGTTCTGGTTCCCGGTGCTGGGCCCGCAAAAGCTGCAAGGCCTGCGCCTGGGCGGACCGTTCAGGGCCAGCGTCACACGCTGGCCGGTGTTGCGCGCGAATCGACAAGGCGTGCTCGCGGTGTCGTTGTTGATCGCGCTCGTCGCGTTTGGCTGCGCGCGCCTCGGCTTCAACGATGACATCCGGCTGCTGCAGAATCCACCGAAGGATCTGCTTAACGAACAAATCAAACTTGGCAAATTGCTGGATGCGCCCACCCCGGTCCAGTTCTACCTGGTTCGCGGCGACAACGCCGATCTCGTTTTGCAGCGCGAGGAAGCGCTGAAGCAGCGGCTCGATCCACTGATCGACAAACGTGTCATCACCGGCTACCAGGCGATGTCGAATTGGGTGCCGTCGGCGCTCACCCAGTCGACCCGCCGCAAGATGGTAGACGAAAAATTGCTTGCGGACGGCGCCGCCCTGACTGTACTGGCTGCACAAATAGGCGAGGATGCCGCCTGGGTCAGCGCGATGCGCGCACGTGCCGGAAACAATACTGCACCGCTTGCGATTGACGACTTCCTCAAGACACCCGCCAGCGAACCGTGGCGCCACCTGTGGCTGGGACAGACGACCGGCGTATATGCCAGCATCGTCGCCGTGCGCGGTCTCAGCATGACCAACCTGCCGGCCTTGCAGCAGGCCGCTGCCGGCCTTGATGGTGTGCAGTGGGTGGACAAGGTCGCGGAAATTTCATCGGTGCTGGGGAGCTACCGGCAACACATGGGATGGGTGGTACTGTTTTCCTACCTCACCATCTATGCGCTCCTGTTTGTGCGTTACCGCGCCGCGGCCTGGCGCGCACTGGCACCGACCGCGGTTGCCAGCATGCTGGTCCTTGCGCTACTTGGCATTGCCGGCCAGCCGCTCCAGTTGTTTCATGTGCTGGCATTGATGCTGTTGTTGGGAATCGGCGTGGACTACGGCATTTTCCTGCAGGAGCAACACGATCACCGCGAGCCGACCGCATGGCTGGCGGTCAGCCTGTCCGCCGTCAGCGCGCTGCTGTCGTTCGGCTTGCTTGCCCTGAGCCGGACTCCGGCGTTGCAGGCATTCGGTATGACCATGCTGATCGGCACCACACTGGTCTGGCTGCTGGTTCCTTGCTTCCGGCGCGTTCCGATAACGCAGTCGGAAGCGTTATGGGTGGAGAAGACATGCAACTGATGACCATGCGCCGCTTGGCGTTGCCTGCACTCGCCCTGGCATTTGCGTTGGCGCTGGGCGGCTGCGCTTCCGCGCCTCCGCAGCCGGTGGCACGACTCGGCCTGAAGCTGGCGCCGTCGGCGCTGGGCACGTCGATCAGCTTGCAGCAGCATCTGAAAGTGGAGCGTAAAGGTCGCATTGACGATCTCGACGTCGCGCTCGAAGTTGATGCTGAGCAACTCACCATGATCGGCCTGGCACTCGGACAGCGCGTGATGAGCCTGCAGTACGATGGAACGACGCTGACATCGTGGCGCCATGCGCTATTGCCGGCACAAGTGCGCAGCGAAGATGTGCTGGAAGATATTCAATTGACGTATTGGCCGGCCGACAGCATCAGGCAGGCGCTGCCGCCGGGATGGCGCATCGAGGAGGATGGCCTGCGCCGCACGCTGCTTTCCGATGAAAGCCCCGTGATGGTGATCGACTACAGCGGCGTTCCGCGCTGGAGTGGAAAGGTGGTCTTGTCGAACCTGCGCTATCAGTACCAGCTGACCAGTCAATCCGTTGCGACAGGCCCCTAACATGGTTTATCTCAATCAGCTCGGAATCGTCTGTCCGCTCGGGAGTACGCCGACCGAGATCCGACAGCGCATGTTTGACGCGGCCAACGGCGGCGTCGTCAACACCGATCGCTATTCGCCCGGCCGCATACTGCCGCTCGGTGTGGTCGATGCGGCGCTGCCATCGGTAGACCATCTGCCGTTGCAGGAACGCAGCCGCAACAACCAGCTTGCATTGGCCGCGCTCGCGAAGATCAGGACCGATGTTGACGCGGCCATCGCCCGCTTTGGCGCCGATCGCATCGGCGTGGTCGTCGGAACCAGTACCTCCGGCATCGCGGAAAGCGAAGCGGCAATGCGTCACCATGTGGCGACCGGCGCTTTGCCCGGGGGGTTCCACTACGGGCAACAAGAGCTCGGGTCGCCGGCGTCGATGCTGGCGGCGGTGCTCGGCGTCGGCGGACCGGCATATGTCCATTCCA
>JAQGMD010000210.1 GCA_028292565.1 Burkholderia sp.
AGCGCATATTTTTTTACCCATCCGGCGCATCACGATGCGACCTTCGTCCTATTCGATCCAGGAGAGCCCTTGTCTCGCCAGCAGCGCAGCGGACGCATCCGGTCCCCAGCTACCGGCCATATACTCAAGCGGACGCTCACCCAGTTCGTTCCAGCCATCGAGGATAGGATCGGCCCATGACCATGCCGCTTCCAACTCATCGCGCCGCATGAAGTGCGTGAGCCGTCCGCGCACCACGTCGATCAGCAGGCGCTCATAAGCTTCCGCGCGCCGCTGCTTAAACGCCGATTCGAGGTCAAGGTTAAGGTTCACCGGCAGCATATGCATGCCACTTCCCGGCTGCTTGGCCATCAACTGCAACTGGATCGATTCTTCCGGCTGCAGCTGGATCACAAGGCGGTTCGCGCGAGTGCGTGGCGCATCGGGAAAAATGGAAAATGGCGGATCAGCGAAATCGATGACGATCTGCGACTGGCGCTTGGCCATGCGTTTGCCGGAGCGCAGGAAAAACGGCACGTTAGCCCAGCGCCAGGTGTCGACATACGTGCGCAATGCCGCATACGTCTCGGTACGGCTGTCGGGGGGCACACCGGCCTCCTCCCTATAGCCCTTGACCGCTTCGCCGCTCACTGCGCCAGCTTTGTACTGACCGCGCACCGTGTCCCTCGCAATGTCTCCGAGTGACATGCGGCGCAACGATCGCAGCACTTTCAGCTTTTCATCGCGCACGGCATCCGGGTCGAGCGATACCGGCGGCTCCATCGCAATGATGCATAGCAGTTGCAGCAGATGGTTCTGCACCATGTCGCGCAGTGCGCCCGTGCCATCGTAGAAACCAGCGCGGCTGCCGACGCCGACGGTTTCGGCGACAGTGATTTGCACGCTCTCGATATTCGGAGCGCGCCACAACGGTTCGAGGATGCCGTTGCCGAAACGCAGGACCATCAGGTTCTGCACCGTTTCCTTGCCGAGGTAGTGATCAATACGGTAAATTTGCGATTCGCTGAAATGCTTGCCGACCGCAACGTTGATTTCTTTGGCCGACGCCAGGTCATGGCCGAGCGGCTTTTCCAGCACCACACGGCTGGCGGAATCAACGAGTCCGCATGCAGCCAGGTTGTCGCAAATGCCGGTGAACAGGGTCGGCGCGGTCGCCAGATAAAACACACGCTCGGCGCCGGCGCGCGAAGTGCGGGCCAACGCGGCATAGCTCTCGCTGTCCGAGGCGTCCAGGCATACGTAATCGAGTAGTTCCAGAAAGCTGTTCCATGCCTGCGGCTCGAAATTCTTGCCCTCTATAAACGGTTGCGAACGCTGGCGCACGAAGTCGACATAACCTGCACGATCATAGGGATGGCGGCCGACCGCGATGATGCGTGTCGATGGCGGCAGGTTGTCATGCATGTGCGCCATGTATAACGCCGGCAGCAGCTTGCGTACCGCCAAGTCGCCGGCGCCGCCGAAAATGATCATATCCAGTGGCAGTGCAGGCGCGGGTGGTGTAGATGAAGTCGACATGGTTTCGGGTGTGGTGATGTGGCGGAGACAATCTATTGTATTCGGGACTGGGGAGGACCGTTCGCAACCTTGCGATATGCGTTCCGCGGAAAAGGAAGAGCCGCCGAAACGGCGGCTCTTCGTTGAGCGAACAGGTATTACTGTTAGTTACTGCGACGCGTTTGCACTGCCCGTCTCGCCTGATTTACCGGCGACGACGCGAACTTCGCCACCCTGCGTGACCCTGGCGATGAAGTGGCGGCTCTCGTCAGAGACGAATATATTACCGCCCGTGTCGATCGCCACCCCCAGCAGTGATTCGAATTGGCTGCCTTCAGCCACCGTGGTTACCGCTCCCGCGGCGGTCACTTTACGAATGCTGTTTTGTGCAGTGACATAAGTATTGCCAGCTCCGTCCGTCGCGATGGTCCATGTATCCCTGAATGTCGGCAGTACGGGGCCATTTCCCATAGTGCCTGCGATGGTGCTTACCGCGCCGCTTTGCGTGATCTTGCGCACAAAAGTGCTCGTCTCCGCGAAAGCAGGCGCCGGTGGGCCGTACCAGTCGGTGATGAACAAGTTTCCGGCGCCATCGATCGCGAGGCCGCGCGGACCGAGAAGAGTTGCGCTTGCGCGATCTCCATCGGTGGTGCCACGCTGTCCACGCGTACCTGCCAGCGTGCTCACCGCGCCTGCCGGTGTGATCTTGCGCACGAGGGAGTTCCCGGTATCGGCCACATAGACATTGCCCGCTGCATCCGCTGCTATACCCCACGGCTGGTTGAACTGTGCAGATGCGCCAACGCCATCGGCATCGCCCCTGGTTGCTACCGTTCCGGCCAACGTCGTCACGACGCCGGCAGGTGTGATCTTGCGTACCGTATGGTTGCCGGTGTCGGCGACATACAGATTGCGTGCCGCATCGACCGCGATGTTGCTCGGACTATTGAAGCGTGCAGCCGCACCTGCTCCATCGCTGCTGCCGGTTGCACCCGGTGTGCCCGCGATCGTGGTGACGGTGCCGGCCGGCGTAATTTTACGGATCGTCGAGTTACCGGAATCGACCACATATGTGTTGCCGTCGGCGTCGATCGCAAGACCTCGGGGCACGTTGAAACGCGCCTGAGTGGCAACCGTCTCCGTAGTGATGCCGACGCCGCCTACCACTGGCGGGGGTGATTCGGACTGGGTGTTACCGCTGCCTTGGCCGGCTCCTGCGTCGCCGCCTCCGCCGCATGCAGTAAGCAGAACACATAACAAGGCCGTTGCCAGACCGGACCCAACGGGATACTTCGCCGCGACATATGAACTACTGAACATTGCATTTACCTCACAGATATTAATTCAACCCAGACTTCTTTTTTTGTGACCAACTATGTGGCACGCCCTCACATTGCCAGTCGGATGCTCTTAATACGTTGATAACTGTCAAATTTCACGACACCACTATTCATCCGTGTGGAAAGTGTGGCGGAAAGCAGAATGCGGGCGCAGGCTTGTGTTTGCTCAAGGAGCGACGCGTTTTTTAGTTGTGGGGATGTGAGCGGGAAGTGAAAAAAATCCAGTATGCGCAGAAGGAAGTCTTGTTGACTGCCGTGTGTCAGCAGCACGTTCAACGTTTCGCTTCGTCCCGTCGACGTCGACGAGGCTAGCGCACTCGCTTGGTGCAGGATGGGTGCCGATCGCGCGGGTCGGGATCGGGTTCATCAGCGCTCGAGTATGCTATGAAGGTCGGTGTAAAGGCTGCAGTGGATGCTCAATTAGCTTGCATGCGATGCGACGATCGGCATGTCTTCCTCTGCTTTCAGTCAGCCATCGGGAACAGTAATGATCTATCGCGTTCTGGCTGATGCCGTCCTTCTCGCGCACCTTGCATTTGCGCTCTACGCGGTGCTGGGCGGCATCCTGGTCTTACGTTATCCACGAACTGTGCGTCTGCACCTGCCTGTGCTGTTGTGGGCCATTATCGTTGAGTGGGCGAATT
>JAQGMD010000298.1 GCA_028292565.1 Burkholderia sp.
CGCTGCCGGTGGCGCTGATCGGCACCTTCCTGTTCATGTACCTGTTCGGCTTCACCATCAACATGATCACGCTGATGGCGCTGTCGCTGTGCGTGGGCCTGCTGATCGACGACGCCATCGTGGTCCGCGAAAACATCGTGCGCCATGCCGGCATGCGGGTAAATGGCCGCTTCAAGAGCCACCGCGACGCGGCGCTGGAAGGCACCGCCGAGATCGGCCTGGCGGTGCTGGCGACCACGTTCTCCATCGTCGCCGTGTTCCTGCCGGTAGGCTTCATGGGCGGCATCATTGGCCGCTTCTTCCACCAGTTCGGTATCACCGTGGTGGCGGCGGTGCTGATCTCGATGTTCGTTTCCTTTACGCTGGATCCGATGCTGTCATCCATCTGGCGCGATCCGGTGGTGAACGACGCAACAGGTGAACAAGGTGGACGCAGGGGCATATACGCCAGTACCATCGGCCGCGTACTGGCCCTGTTCGCGCGCATGGTGCAATGGATGTCGGATACTTACCAGGTCATGCTGCGGTGGTCACTGAAGCACCGCGTGGCGACGCTGGCGATCGCCGCCGCGACGTTCTTCGGCGGCTTCGCTATTCCGGCCACCGGCCTGATCGGGTCGGAATTCGTCCCGCAGGCGGACTATTCGGAAACCGGCGTGACCTATTACACCCCGGTCGGCTCCTCGCTGGAATTTACTGAGACCAAAGCGCGCCAGGTCGAGGCGGTGCTGCGCGAATTCCCGGAAGTGCGGGATATTTACACGACCGTCAATACCGGAGCGGCACAAGGCAAAAATTACGTTACCTCTTTCGTGCGCCTGGTTCCCAAAAAAGAGCGGGAACGCAGCACCGGCCAGCTCAGCGTTCCGCTGCGCCAGCGCCTGTCGCAGGTGGCGGGCATCACGGTCACTCATATCGGCTCGCTCGATGGCGTTGGCGGCGATAACAAACAACTGCGCCTGAGCCTGCAAGGCACCGACCTGAAGCAACTGGCAAAGCTGACCGACGAAGCGATGGCGAAAATCCGCACGATTCCGGGCGTCGTCGATCTCGATTCGAGCCTGAAAGCGGAAAAGCCGACCATCGCCATCGAGCCCAAACGCGATATCGGCGCCGACCTTGGTGTAGGCGTGGCGCAAATCGGAATGGCACTGCGCCCCCTGCTCGCTGGGGAAGCGGCCAGCACATGGCGCGCGCCGGACGATGAAAACTATGACGTCACCGTGCGCCTGGCGCCGTCCGACCGCAACAACATGGAGGACTTGTCGCGTCTCATGCTGACCAGTTCCCAGACCAATCCGGACGGCACACCCAAGATGGTGCCGCTGCGCCAGGTCGCCAGTATTACGCCGTCGGTGGGCGCGAACCAGATCAATCGGCGCGACCTGACGCGCGAAGTGGAACTGTCGGCTAACGTGGTGGGCCGCTCCGCCGGCCAGGTCAGCGCCGACGTCAAACAGGCATTGGACGCCATCAACTGGCAACCCGGCTATCGCTACCAGATGGGCGGCGCGACGAAAAACATGCAGGAATCGTTCGGCTATGCATTGTCGGCGCTCGCACTGGCGGTCATTTTCATTTACATGATCCTGGCGTCGCAATTCGCCAGCTTCCTGCAGCCGATCGCCATCATGTCTTCGCTGCCGCTGACGCTGATCGGCGTGTTCCTGGCGCTGATGTTCTTCCGGTCGACGCTCAATATGTTTTCGATCATCGGCTTCATCATGCTGATGGGCCTGGTCACCAAGAATGCCATTCTGCTGGTCGACTTCGCCAATCAGGCGCGCAAGGCCGGCGCCGGGCGCACCGCCGCCCTGCTGGAAGCGGCGCATGTGCGCTTGCGTCCCATCCTGATGACGACGCTGGCCATGGTATTCGGCATGGTGCCGCTGGCGTTCGGGTTGTCCGAAGGTTCGGAGCAGCGGGCGCCGATGGGACAGGCCGTGATCGGCGGCATTATCACTTCGTCACTATTGACGCTGGTGGTGGTGCCGGTGGTCTACACCTACCTGGACGACCTGGCTGCTTGGGCCCGGCGCAAGTGGTCTGCTGCCGAACCCGAATCAAGCGACGGCGGCCGGATAACCGTATTGCCGCGCGATCAGCATGAAGATGCGGTTTGATAAAATAGCGAAATTTTGCCCTTAACCAGTCCTTAACCGCTGAGCTTCAGAACATGAATATCGAAAAAGCCCGTTTCAACATGATCGAGCAACAAATCCGTCCCTGGGATGTGCTGGACCTGGACGTGCTCGAGTTGCTGGTAGTCGTCAAGCGTGAAGCGTTCGTGCCGGCCGCATACAAGAGCCTGGCCTTCGCCGACTCGGAAATCCCGCTGCCGGGCGGCGAGCACATGTTTGCGCCGAAAATGGAAGCGCGCATCCTGCAGGAACTTGCGATCAAGAAGCATGAGCACGTGCTCGAGATCGGCGCGGGTTCCGGCTACATGGCGGCGCTGCTGGCACACAAGGCGCGCCACGTGACGTCCGTCGAGGTCGACCCGACGCTGCAAGCGATGGCGAAAGCGAACCTGGCCGATTATGGCATCACCAATGTCGATGTACCGCTCGGCGACGGTGCGCAGGGCTGGGCCGGCTCCGGGAATAACAGTGCGCCCTACGATGCAATCGTTATTTCCGCTTCGCTGCCGGTGCTGCCGGATACACTGCTGAAGCAGATCAAGGTCGGCGGACGCATCTTCGCGATCGTCGGCTACGCACCGGCAATGTCTGCGCAACTCATCACGCGCGTTTCCGAGTCGGCGTACAACACCGAGAAAATTTTTGAAACCGATGTGAAGCCCTTGCGTAACGCACTCGAGCCTTCGCAATTCAAATTCTGAGGATAGTCATGCAAACCATTACCGCACCGGAACTGGCCATGTGGCTCGGCGATGAATCGCGCGCCAGGCCGGTGCTGCTGGATGTGCGCGAGCCGTGGGAATTCCAGACGTGCCATATCGAAGGCGCCCTGCCGATGCCGATGAATACCGTTCCGGCCCACATGCAGGAGTTGGACGAAGAGGCGCCCATCGTCTGCATCTGCCATCACGGGGCTCGCAGCATGTCGGTCGCCGCCTTCCTCGAGCGGCAGGGTTTTACGCAAGTCACCAACCTGACCGGCGGCATCCATGCCTGGGCGCTGCAAGTCGATGGCTCGATGCCGACCTACTAAAAATAACTGATAACGCCACCGGAGAAATAATGCGCAAATCCCTCATTGCCACCCTGATTGCAGGTACTTTGCTGTCACTGAATGCACAGGCCATCGACCTGGTGCAGGTGTATAACGAAGCGCTTGCCAACGACGCGCAGTACGCCAGCGCGCGTGCCACTCTGGCAGCGGGGCAGGAGAGAGCGCCACAGGCACGCGCGGGTTTGCTGCCGACGGTCGGGCTGTCCGGCAATTATTCCCGGTCCAACTCGGAAACGAGCGCACCCGGCATCGAGACGTCCACCCCGACATTCAACACGAATGGTTATACGCTGTCGCTGTCACAACCGCTGTTCCGCATGGCGAACTGGGAAACCTATCAGCAGGGCAAGCTGTCGGTGGCGGTCAGCGAAGCGCAATTCGCGCAGGCACAGCAGGATTTGATCGTGCGCGTGGCGCAAGCTTACTTCGATGTCCTTACGGCGCAGGACACGCTCGCCTCGGTACAGTCGCAAAAGGTCGCGATTACGGAACAGCTCGCATCGGCCAAACGCAACTTTGAGGTGGGAACGGCGACCATCACCGACACCCATGAAGCGCAGGCACGCTACGACCTGGCGGTGGCACAGGAATTCGCCGCGCAAAACGACCTCGAAATCAGGCGCAGCGCGCTGCAGCAGATCATCGGCAAGCCCGCCGGCGACCTGGCCATATTGCGCCCGGGCGTCAAGTTGAACTCGCCGGAGCCGGCACAAATCGAGCGGTGGGTGGATAGCGCGGAACAGCAAAATTACAGCGTGCTGGGGCAACAGCTTGCGGTGGAAATCGCGCAGCGCGAGATCGGAAAAAGCCGCGCAGGTCATTATCCGACGGTCGACCTGGTAGCTAGCCGCAATCGCAACAATCCGGGCTGGACTGCGTCCTCCCCCGGCGGTGCGACGTCGCAGTCGAATTCGATTGGCGTGCAGGTGGCGATTCCGCTGTTCTCCGGCTTTGCGGTGACCAGCAGGGTACGGGAAACGATCGCGTTGGAGGACAAGGCGCGTTTCGACCTCGAAAGCGCACGACGCACAGCCGCACAAGGCGCCCGTCAGGCATTCCTCGGCGTGAATGCCGGCATGGCCCAGGTCAGGGCGCTCGAAGCAGCGGAAGTGTCAAGCCAATCGGCGTTGGAATCCAATCGCCTTGGTTACCAGGTGGGTGTGCGCATTAATATCGACGTGCTTAATGCGCAGCAGCAGTTGTTCACCACGCGCCAGAACCTGGCGAAGGCACGCTATGACACCATCATGAACGGCCTGCGCCTGAAGTCGGCGGCAGGCACGCTGAAGGAAGAAGATTTGATGCAGGTGAATGCCCTGCTGAGTCACTGAATCGTAGGTCGGGATTTCATCCCAACCTACGATTACTCGTATTGCGGGCCGGATCACTGATCCCTGATTCCTGATCTCTGTCCACTGATATGCGGAGCGACGGCGCGTAGCGCAGCGTGTTGATACACGCGTCGATCAGTCGTTCCGCGCTGCCCGCGAGGTCAAAGCTGTCGGGCGCGAACAGCCAGTTGTTGAGCAAGCCATCTACCGTTGCATGCAAGGTGACGCACGCCATGGGGATGTCCAGATCCTTCGGCAATTGTTCCCGCGCGATCGCGTTGCGCAGGATGCGGTCGATGTTTGCCATCCCGTCCAGAAAGCATTCATGTTGCCGCACCGAGATCGGATCGATGGGATCGACGAACTCGCATTTGTGGAACAGGATGTCGAATACCTTGCGGGAATGCGGATTTTGCACCGTCTCCTGCAGGACGAATATGCAGGTGGCGCGCAACTGGCCCAGCGGATCGATTTCATCGCCATCCTTGCAGGCTTCCACCATTTCTTCCATCGGCAGGCGCACCCGGTCGCACATGGCGTCAAACAAATCGCCTTTGTTCTTGAAGTGCCAGTAGATGGCGCCGCGGGTTACGTTGGCGGCTTGCGCGACGTCGGCCAGCGAAGTGCGGGCCACGCCATTCTCGTGAAATACATTCTCGGCAGCGTCGAGGATACGGTTGCGTGTTTCGAGTGCTTCTTCTTTGGTGCTTCTAGCCATGGCAATAATGATTCCGGTGGTGCTCGCGACGGACGGCTGGGCCGTTTTGCAGAACATACATACATTCATGCATGTATGTATAATAGCATTCTTCGGTTTAATTAAAAGACCAAGGTGTCGCGGGCACTGCGCTCAACGCTTAGGGCCTCAGTCACTCCGCGTTTGAGCAGCCCGCCAGACACCGATACACCCCATTTATCACCATGCGAGAATTTATGCGCCCTGTTTGTCACGTCCCGGCCATTGCGGCCGCTGCATTCACGTTGTCCGTCCTCTCAGGATGCGGCGACAAGATTTCAAGTGCCCAAGCCCAAGGCGCCGGTATGCCGCCACCTGAAGTTTCTGTGGTAACCGTCGCCCCGGAGCGCATTGCGATGACGACCGATTTGCCCGGCCGGCTGGAAGCGGCCCGTATCGCGCAAGTACGTGCGCGTGTACCGGGCATTGTGACCAAGCGGGTATTCCGCGAAGGCAGCGAAGTCAAAGCCGGCGATGTCCTGTTCCGCATAGACGCCGCACCGTTCCAGGCGACATATAACAGTGCCCAGGCCGCACTGGCGAGGGCCGAAGCAAACCAGGCGCAGGCCAACCTGAAGGCTGAGCGCTTCAAATCGCTGGTCGCGACCAATGCCATCAGCAAGCAGGAATACGACGATGCGCAGACAGCGCAAAAGCAAACCGCGGCGGATGTCGCGGCAGCGAAGGCTACACGCGAAACCGCCCGCCTGAACCTGGGCTATGCGACAGTCACCGCTCCTATCTCCGGGCGCATCGGCCGCGCATTGGTGACCGAAGGCGCGCTGGTCGGCCAGGGCGAAGCGACCCCGCTGGCGCTGGTTCAGCAGCTCGACCCGATCTATGTCAACGTGACCCAATCCAGCACCGAGGCATTGCAGTTGCAGCGCGCAATGGCCAATGGCCAACTCCAGAGCGCGGGCAAGGGCCAGGCCAAGGTCACGCTGCTGATGGAAGACGGCAGCGCCTATCCGCATCCGGGCAAGTTGCTGTTCACGGACATGACGGTTGATCAGAGTTCCGGCGCCATCACGCTTCGTGCCGAAGTCCCGAATCCGGATCGCTTCCTGTTGCCGGGCATGTATGTCCGCGCTCGCATCGACCAGGCAGTCAAGGAACAGGCAATCGCGGTGCCACAGCAGGCAGTACAACGCGACCCTGGCGGCGCATCGGTGATGCTGGTCGGCGCCGACGGCAAGGTGGCGGTACAACCTGTCAAGGCGGATACCGCCCAAGGCAATGTATGGATCGTCAGCGAAGGATTGAAGGCCGGCGATCGCGTGATCGTCGAGGGTTTCCAGAAAGTGCGCCCCGGCGCCGTAGTCAAGCCGACGCCCTGGAAGCAAACCGCCTCGAATCCCGCACAGCCGAAAGCGGAGGCAGCCAACCCGGCGCCCGCGCCGGCTGACAAGACATCCAAGGCTCATTAAGAAAGCACTCCATGGCAAAGTTTTTTATCGACCGCCCGATTTTCGCGTGGGTGGTCGCTCTATTCATAATGTTGGCCGGCGCGTTGTCCATTACGCGCCTGCCGATTTCGCAGTATCCGACCATCGCCCCGCCGGCCGTTGTCATCAACGCCATGTATCCGGGCGCGACCACCCAGACCATCGACGAAAGCATCATCAGCCTGATCGAACAGGAGATGAACGGCGCGGACGGGTTGCAGTACATCGAATCGCAGAGCCAGGCCAACGGCCAGGCGCAGGTGACGGTGACGTTCGTGCCGGGCACCAATCCGGACCTCGCGCAAGTCGACGTGCAAAACCGCCTCAAGCGGGTTGAAGCCCGCCTGCCCCAGTCGGTAACGCAGCAAGGCGTTACCGTAACCAAGGCGCGCAACAACTTCCTGCTGTTCACCACTTTGTCGTCGACCGACGGACGGCTCGACCCGGTTGCGCTGGGCGACTATCTGTCGCGTAACGTGCTCAACGAACTCAAGCGCGTTCCCGGCGTTGGCCAGGCGCAGCTGTTCGGTACGGAGCGCGCAATGCGGATCTGGATCGACCCTGCCAAGCTGGTCGGCCTGAAACTGACTCCTGCCGACGTGACTGCGGCAGTCCGCGCACAGAACGCCCAGGTCGCCTCAGGCACGCTCGGCGAATTGCCCAATCCGAGCGCACAGCAAATTACCGCACCTATCGTCGTGACCGGCCAGTTGTCGACGCCGGAAGAATTCGGCAACGTCGTGCTGCGCGCCAATCCGGACGGTTCCACGGTACGTTTGCGTGATGTCGCCCGTATTGAAGTAGGCGGACAGGCTTATGCCACTTCCGCCCGTCTCAACGGCAAACCCACCGCGGCGATCGGCGTGCAGTTGTCGCCGACGGCCAATGCGCTGGCAACCGCAAAGGCGGTGCGCGCGCGCATGGAAGAGTTGTCGAAATACTTCCCGGCTGGCGTGAAATACGATGTTCCATACGACACCTCGCACTTCGTCCAGATTTCGATCGAAGAAGTGGTCAAGACGCTGCTCGAAGCTATCGTGCTGGTGTTCCTGGTGATGTACCTGTTCCTGCAAAACATCCGTTACACCCTGATCCCTACCATCGTCGTGCCGGTAGCGCTGATGGGCACATTCGCATCGATGATGCTGTTCGGCTTTTCGATCAACGTGCTGACCATGTTCGGCATGGTGCTGGCAATCGGAATGCTGGTCGACGATGCGATCGTGGTGGTGGAAAACGTAGAGCGCATCATGAGTGAAGAAGGTTTATCGCCGCGTGAAGCTACGCGC
>JAQGMD010000311.1 GCA_028292565.1 Burkholderia sp.
CCGGGGCTGGACGCGTTGCCGACTGTGGACTTCGCTGTGGCTGTGACTTTGGCGTCGGCGCAGGCGGTGCGGCGCGGGTCTCCAACGGCTGCCGGTTCAGTTCGACCACCAGCGGCAGGCTACGCGCGCTACCGCTCGACTCGGACGGTTTTCGTAGCGGGGCCTCGGACCACAGCAGCAGGAGAAAAAGATGCAGCAGCAGTGAAATACCGATACCGGCGGCGGTGCGGAGTTGATCTGTCTTGACGAAAGGGAAAGGCTTCATAGGCAAGTGACGAGGCGTCCCGCCATTGCGGCACAACGTGAGTCAGGCAGTCATTGTCGCAGCATTTTCGCGATTCATCAGCGCCCTGCCTCGGACATCATGTGGCACCCGGCCGCCCTTGCCTTCCATCTCGGGTAACACCATTGGCATGCCATAGGGATTCAAGTTCAAAGGGCTGGGCCGCCACGCTTCGTTCCCTGGCGTTGCAGGCGCGGCAAAGCGATTGCAGGCGGCCCTTGCAGGTAATAAAGAATTCTGTATCAGCCAGCCATAATTCGCCGCAGCGGCGGCACGGCTGCTCGGGGCCAAGCTCTGTAGTCAGCGTCATTGCATTACTTAAGCCTTCCGCTTTCCGGCAAGCAGTGTCGGCATGGGTTCAGACTGTCCGGATTGGTTCCAGATCTTAGGGACCGAATGTATCGGGAATGTTTCGTCCGGCAGAAAAATTGAGGATAGCCCCCGGCCGGCACGGACACGGCCGATGACATGGCCCGCTGCTGCTGCAGGCCACCGTATTGGTTTTGACAGCCGCGTGACCAGGATTTGCGGCGTCTATTCATCGGAAAGTCGACGAAGGCGGAATTTCCGCACCCAGCAGTGCGTCGCTGCGATGCTGGAATGACGATAGTTACCTGGTCTTTCCGATGGCGTCTTTTTCGGGACCGCGAATCCTGGGCTGGCAGTGTCCAGTTGCGCTCAGGCCGCCGGCTTGGCTGCGGCAGCGGCCTGCTGCCGCGCTGCACGATCTGCAAGAAAACGCTCGGTCGCATCTCGCGCGACCGCGATCGAGCCTATCATTTCGCCGGTCTGGCTTTTCACCATCGCAAAGCTCATTTCCACATATAACTGCTCGCCATTTTTTTTCAGTCCGCGCGTCATGCGTGCGCCGGGCGCCGACAGGATATCGCCATGTTCTATCGCCTTGTTGAAACCGGCCCAATGTGCCGCTCTTAATTTTTCGGGGATGATAATGTCGACGCTTTGACCAACAGCTTCTTCGGATGTAAATCCGAATACTGCTTCGGCGCCGCTGTTCCAGACTTGGATAACACCTTTCAAGTCAGCGTAAATGACTGCTTCCTGCATCGCGGCGAGAATGGCGGATGCGACATCGCCCGTATTGGAAGTTGCCTGGTTCATCTAGTCTCCTTGTCTGCTGCTTGTTGCACGATTTTTATTGGTCAGCCGTCGTCTTTTCGGTTTGCTGCTGCGGGTTCACGTTATCGCCTGCACCTCGCCCATGTGTCGCATTTGCGCCGCCGCGCTCAGTGTTGTCTGCGGGCGGGTTCAATATGCGTTTACTCCCCACCCATCTGCGATGTTTACTACAACAGTGCAGCCTGTCACGATGGCCTGATACTCTGGCCCTATGCTGCAATTATCGTCCTATACCCTTACACCGGCGCAACCGCCTTCCTTGCAGATGAAGATGTATTGGCAAATCATGTTATAGCTCGTCGAGACAGATTGGCAATAGGCATGGTTGCGAATAATGAAAAGCGTATTCGAAACTGGCGCTTAACCCTTGTCGTTTTTTGCTCTACTGAAATGTGCGTGAAACATGCTGTGGGGCTTGGCTGGAGGAAGGTGCTTGCCTCATTGAAGGGGCTTGGCGGAGGTCAGAATGAACTCGCGGAGAGCTACTGGCTAGCCGAGGGCAAATGACGATCTAGTTGAGCAAAGTTGCAGTAACAGTCATGGATTGAAAAGCCTTCATCGAGCGGTCAGCCACTGACAAACCAAGTTATCAATGTATGCATTTTATTGATCCACTGGTTACTGGTGCAGACCGACAAACCAGTTTTTTCACAATTTTCCCTTTTAATTCAGTACGTTAAAAGCGTCTCGAAAACGCTGCAACCCTCCCATTTTGTGATCCTGATTGAGCATATTTAGCATTTTCTGGTTCGGACCAGTTTTCATGCCACCCTGTGGCGTAGTTGCCAGCTAAGAAATCCGGCAATCCCTTGAAGGAAATTGAATAGACTAATTTTCACGGTGAAAATTCTTAACGATTACCTCTGAATAAGGGTCTACTGGGTAACGCTTGATATCTCGAAGAACGCCCGGTTAGACAGGATATGTGTGTTGTCTGAAATACCGATCGCTGGATACATTGAAACCTTTCATGCACGCTGCTACTGGCGCGCCACAGAAACATTAACCATCCAGCATACGGTCACCCATGTATTTGATCGCATGCCCAAGGCTTACCAATATAATTTGCTGTTGCACCGATATTGATGCATTCGGCTGTACCTGCGATTAAACGACTCGATTAACCTGGCCAGATATTCACCTGCATGCCATATCCGGGACGCCTGGCCATCAACCGTTGAAATTAGTTAAGGTGAGACTAAGCGGGGATTGAGACTTAAGCTGGCCAAGCTATCACTGCTGCGGCTGTATCTATTTCGGTTTAGGTCCCTTGTACCGTATTCCATGCTTGATTTGCGGGAAACTTCTACTAAAAGCGTGCAAGGTGAGAGTGAGCAGGGATCGCTCGCCGTGCAGGATAACATTGAGGTGAGCCTTAACGGGAAACGGTGCCCTTCGCTTAGCTGCAGTTCCAGTACGCCTATTTTGCCCTGCGCTCAGGAGAGCAATGGCGCCAAGATCGAGTCGGAGTTAGCAAGAAGGTTTTTAATCTGTAGTAAGCCGTTGGGCCTGCAAGACGATGACTTCTACGGCATGTAGTCACTTGCTTTTGCTAGTGCTGACTTACATGGTTCCACGCGTAGCGAGCGTTCACTGGCACCATATTGATAAAGCGGATTTGGTATGCGGGTTTAGACAGTTAACAATCCTTGCCTTGCTCGCCACTTGTTGCAGGCGTAAAGACGTGGCCTGCATCGCCGGGCGCGAATTAGATAATGTCTCTATAGAAGATTCCTGGTGTCGCACAGCTTGGAATACGGGTTTGCGTGCGGCCGCTTCTTGCTACGGCGCGCTACCAGTTAAATTCAAGGCTGGTAGCTATGGTTAACCATCGCTATTGATGGGTTTTAAACCCTTGCTTCCCTTGGGCATAGTTAGCCTAATCAGCCAGGATTGGTGTGACTGTCCATGTGTTTCGAGCTCGGTGCGTGTCAGGGTTTCCCGGTCATGCGTTTCGCTCCTAAGGAGCTTTCTCCAGGAAAAGGGGAGGCGCCGTTAAAGATCCAGGCGCAAACCAGGTCCTATCGGTGGGGTGACACTTAGGCGCTAAAACTAAATTTTTTGGAGGTCCGGCTGCCCGTTGCCCAATTAGCTTAGGCTGTGACGCTAGCTGAACATACGGGAGTGCCGAAGCTACATTGTTTGGCCTATCCCTCGGTTGAAGGCGAAATTTTTCTCGGCTGGTACCAAGAGCTTTGCTGTTACTCAGCCAGGAGCTGGTTCTCCTTGCGACTTGATATTGCTTAGTCCAACCATGTGACCTATCGCTGAGCAAAATTGGTGACCGAGAACGCGACCATTCCTCGAACCATGCATCGCATAGCCGATGTGCCTAAGCGCTTTCTTCGTGGATAATCGCTTTCACCAATAAATCAACAGGTGCAAATCACCGATTTTTCACGGTGAAAAATTATCAGCTTCTAAGTCGCGTTTTTCAGCAACTCGCCTAGCTTCGCAACTAGGTCATCCGGACTGAATCCGTTCCGGCAGTTAATGATAACCCGACTGCCATCCGCAACCACATCGCCAATATGTCGCCCGTTATAGGTCAAGGCAACGGTCTCCTTGGACGATTTACTGAATTTATTCACTTCGGCAGTCGCCCAATTCACCGCTCCCTGCTCCGATGCGCCATCTTGACTAATCTTCTTTAACGCTTGTAATACAATGCGGCCGTGGCCCTTTTTTGCCAATGCTGCCAATATCGCGGCGTTTTTGGCGCCGATCAGGTTTGGCTTTGCATCCAACATTGTTAATGCCTCGTCCGGAAGGTCGAAGAAAGCAAGGCAACGGCTCACTGTCGCGTCCGATACACCAATGCGCCGGGCAAGGGTGCCTTGCGTAACCGGCTTCCCAGTTTCTGTCTGCATGGTCAGGGCACGCTTATAGGCTTTACCGCGCTCATAATCGCATAAGGATCGTTTCGCATCGTTATCTGCCAAGGCCCCGATGGCAGCATCGGTCCCAGAAATGTCAGATAAAACGAAGCTTGAAATGCGTTCCCTTCCCAGTATCTGATGGGCGCGCAATCTTCTTTCCCCGCCAATCAATTCATACCGACCGTTTTCTACAGGCCTGACCGTAATAGGGGAGATCAGTCCCGACTCTTCAATGGAGTTCGCCAGTGAGTCGATTGCCTCGGGGTCAAATATAAGTCGTGGCTGATAGGGGCTTTTGTCGATCAAGTCTATTGCGATTTGATGGACACCTACTTCCGTCTCCTTGGCAATGAGCGGCTTCGCTTCGCCAGGGTCTACTTCCTCTGATTCGGTCGTTAGCCTGGTTCCTGGCTTACTCGTCGCGTCTTGCTCATCAAAAGTCTTCAGCGATGCCAACGGCATTCTTGGCGCGAGGCGTTGTTTCATATTGCCGCCTCTGCTTTGCTTGCCTTGGTCTTCTTCTGCTGTTTCGCAATAAGCGAAAGCAAAAATTCCGTGAACAGCCGATATTCGCCTACTGGAGCGGCGGTAGGTGCTTGCAAGGTAAGCGGTAAATAATTTTCCTGGGTTTTAGGAAAAAGCTCACTCGACGAAATGACGGTCGGAGAAAGATTGCTTTTATAGGCTTGTAACTGGTGCTGCATGCGGGACACCCTGGTAATATTCGTCGAATAATGGGTTGGCAAGATGACAAGCTGCGGCCTGACTTCGGGCGAACGCTCGGACAATCCGTTGATCTCTGAAACCAGCCTGGAGAGGCCCTTCACCGCAAATGAATCCATTCGAATCGGTGCTATCACCAGGTCCGAAGCTGCGATCGCATTCGTCGACGAAAATGAAATGGATGGAGGACAGTCGAATATGACGAAGTCATAGTCTGAAATGGCCAAGCCGGGAATATTTCCTGCGGCAGCATCCTTGAAAAGGTTTCGAAAGACAAGCTCACGATTTCCTTTTGCATAGGTAAAAGCTTGTTCGAGGTCACCCAGGAAAGTATCGGACGGAATAAGCGCTGGACCGTTTTCACCGAACGGGTATTTAATCACGGAAGATATGTCCAGCATGCGCGTGCCACGGCCGCTCTTGCTTTCCATATACTGCCCGCAAATGGTGGAAAACGTTCCGCTCACGATGGCATCGTCATTGAGATCGTTCTGCGCCGCTTCATCGATTGTCAGGTCGCTCTCATAGCCCATCAGCTGGGTCAGATTGGATTGAACGTCCAGATCTATCATCAATACCCGGTAGCCAAGCAGTGAAAGCTGTATCCCCAATTCCCCTGCGGTCGTGGACTTTCCCACCCCACCTTTAATCAGGTCTACGGCAATCACGACCGGTTCAGGAGAAACACGTTTTACCAGTTCCTGGTCGCGGCGCCATCGGGCGAGCGCGAACACGTCGGCTATGCTGAATAACCGGACTGCCGGAGATGCGGGATTTTTCTTGTTTGCACGCTGGATCTCCATTGCGCTGTCTCGCAAATGATTGCGCAGCGTGTTCTCGGAAATGTTCAGAAGTGCCGCGGCTGCTTTCAGCCGATAAACGACATCTTCCACTATCGCGAATGTGGATCGCATGCTTTTCTCCCAAGGATAGCGGGTAAATCAAGCGCCATTCTGGGATCGACGCGCATACATGTCAATTGGTTTGGTAGGTTAAAAATCGTTATTCGTAAAATTTCCTACCAATCAGGACAAATGACGGGTAGTAAATGCCAGTTCAGCAGAGTGAAGTTTTTCAAAGGTGAGGCCGGACAGGGACTAAAACGGCGTCCGTGCCTTGTTTTAGCCATTTGCCGGGCCCTGTAGGGCTGCCAGACGCGGGGACGGGCGATCCGACAGGATTTTGGAAGAAATCTGGATATTTGATGCTGTAAGCAGGGCCTGAGCACTGCAGAGGTGAGCTTTTACGGGAATAACTGATTGCTGCCAGGCCCGCCACTGAGAGGTGAGCTTCTACAGGCAATGAAAAATGCCCGCCAGACTACCAATTACTTCGTCTGGCGTGGGCAGCCGTCCAATTTGCCAGTGCGCGAATCGCCATGTACCGAAATGGCCAGCAATAGGATGGCAGGCGTGTCTTACCGGACTGTTGAGCACGCCCATGGTGAGCTTATACAGGGACTTCGTTGCGCAAACGTTGGAAATGGTGAGTCGCTACAGGGACCACCAGTTTTATGGTCCCTGTAGCGACTCACCATAGTACTTATACAGCCCTCTAAACCTGATAATCCGCATTGCCCATAAGCAATGGTGAGCTTTTGCAGGGAAGCAGAGGTTCGCTGATCCCTGTACGGTCTCACCTGAGAGAGCAGCTAGGGTTCTGCCGCGTCGTAAGGTGAGCTTCTACAGGAATTAACTTGCATGCTGATAGGGTATAGAACGCCAATTTCCTTTGCCCGTAGCCATATCCAGCCTGTCTCCGGGGCTATGCCGGCGCTATGGTGAGGCTAAACGGGGACCCAGCGTTAGTTTTGCAGGACTCATACCCAAAATTCGGTTATTGCAAAGCCAGATGCTGGCAGTGGGGTTTATCAGAAAACACTCTGTCAGGCACCTTTGAGGGTTTAAGTAGTAAACACCTTAAAACCTTGTAAACATTGAATCCGCGAAAACCCAATGCCAGTAAGGGTTTCCGGCGAATAGGGTGAGACTCTACGGGAAACTCGGTGAGGCTTTACAGGGTGACAGGTGAGCTTAAGCAGGCCGGCTTCTCCGGGTAGGTGAGGCCGTGCAGGGATAAAGGTGAGTGGATACGGGAATCTTCATGCTGCAAAGGTGAGTCGCTACAGGGAGTGAGGCAAAACATCCGGCGATGCCACTGTTTGGTGATGCGCGATGGAGGTGATTGCGCTGCGCTCACTTTTCGGGCAACATCCGGACGGTGAGCCTGCGAAGTGGGCCGACTCTCACCTTCATGATCATGACCGCTAAAAAGAAAGCCGTTAAGTCGGCCGCCAGTGGCAGAACAGAACTCAAGGAGTTCCGCAAGACGAATGAAGCGATCGGCCTCCGTGTTTCCGAGGGCCGACTGTCGCTGCTGTCCCGCAAGATCTTCAATGTCATGGTGTATCACGCGCAAAGGATACGAAACAAGGGCGAGAATGCGCCCATCGAATCCGAAGCAGCGAAAAATTACTACTGGATTCCGCTCGCCGAACTGGCGCGAGACGCCGCTTACGATAGCCGTGACACCGAGTTGTTCAAAGAACAGGTACAGGAACTGCAGAACATCCGTATTTTTTCCGAAGACGCGATCCAGTGGACCAGCGAACGCCTTGTTTCTTCGGTCAAACTGGTTAATCCACGTGGCCTGAAGAAACAGGGTGGCATGCTGTGGTTCGGCTTTGCCTTTCCGCCGGAAGTGGAAAGCATGGTCATGGCTCCCGGGTCCTACACCAAGCTTTCCGTCTATTACCAGGCGCTGCTGCGTTCCGGCGCGAGCCTGGCCTTGTACGAGATTTGCCGCCGCTATGCCACCAACCCGTCCAAGCTCACCAATCGCGCGGAATGGTCCTGGTGGTATGGCGCGCTGACAGGCAATCCGGTCAGCGACACCATCCCCGAGTACAAGTACTTCAAACGGGATGTGCTGAAGTACGCGATCAGCGAAATCAACATGGTCACCGATATCAATGTCGAGCTGATCGAGCACAAGCAGGGCCGCAGGATAGGCAGCCTGCAGTTTCGGGTCATGCCGGCGCAGCAGGAATCGCTGGCCCTGTCGGCGCCGCCGATCATCGACGGCGAGCTGGTCCAGCGCATGGTGACGCTGGGCTTGTCGCAGGAGGATGCCTGTAATGTGCTTGCCACTACGGAAGATGGCAAGCTGAGGGCCACCCTGGACCTGACCGAGAGCCGGGTAAAAAACACCAAGGCAGGTCCGATAGGCTCGCCCGCCGGTTATTTCAAGCAGGCACTGCGCGATGGCTATGCGTCGAATGTGGACATTGCCCGGAAAAATGTTCAGAAAGTCGAAGCGAAACCGAACGTAGAAGCATCGGTTAATGCGATACGCGAACGCTTCCTGGCTGATCGCGCAAAGGAAGCGCTGGGTTTGTACCAGGAAATGGCAGCTACCGACCAGAGCGACTGGCTCTACAAGTTCAAGCAGAGCCCGTCAGCCAAGGGACTGAACCTGTCCAGGGGGCTTGCCACAGCGGTTGCCCGCTCTGCCTTCAGCATGTGGTTTGCCGGGCAGCAGTGGCCGGAACCGACCGACTCCGACCTGCTGGCCTTCGCAGCGGTAACCAGCATGCAAAATACCTGAACTGCCTGCCGGCGGCTGACAAGCAAAAGGCCCGCTCTACGCGGGCCTTCTGTATCCAGGCAGCGTGCTTGTCTAGAAATATTTCTTGACCACTTCGCCGAATGCTTCCTCTACCGGCCTGCCTTTTTTCAGCAACTGGTCGATTTCTCCCGAGTATTCGGCAATGCGCGGCGGCAGGGTTGCGCGGTTTTCCCTGAAGTACGCGTACCGTGCGGCTGCGACCTGCTCATCGAGCCTGGCAGCGGCCGTCTTGGTCGGGCCTGATGCAGATTTCACCACGCGCCCGGTCTTCGCAGCCGCACGCGAGCTCGCGCCGTAACTCGACCGCGCGGCGTTGATCTGGTCGACAGTCAGGACAGGCGTTGCATTTGCCACAGAAAACAGGTCTTCCTGGGCTTGCAACAAGTGATGGTCGCGGTCAAACGCAATCGACTTGCCCATGTTGTTGATAACCTGGTAACTGGGTTCCGAGCCGCCGCTTACAAGCGAAAACTGAACGCGGTCACCGTAGGCGGCAATTTTTTCAAGGACGCTGCTCATGTATTGCGCAGGCAGCGCAGCAATATCGCCGCTCCAGCGTTTTGTTCTGGTTGCACTCAATCTGAAGGTTCTCCGAGGGGTTTGGTAAGTAAAGCTTCGACCGCCGCCACCGCAGGCGATGACATTGTCGGCATGCAGTCGAATAAATATGACACGGAAGCAGGCTGTTCGTTCTGCTTGCGCAGCAAAAGCAGGAAGACGCCGTATTTTCAACCAGCAAGGCAGCCGGCCAGGAATGAGGCGTCTCGGCCAACATTGTACAGACCGACGCCCGGATACCCGATTTTGGCCTTTTCCCGTTAGCAGGGGAAGTTATACGGGCCGGCCGGTTGCAAGATAGACCTGGCGCTTGAAATCGAATGCGTAAGGGTGCCAGAAAGCCATCTGACGCTGCGTCATCAGCACCGCTGCCAACCCGGCTTGCGGTGCGATCCACCAGTGGGTTCCCGCAATACCGCCCCATTGCAGTTCTCCGGCGGAGCCGGCTGGCTCCATGGTGGAAGGCGCGGTCGTGATCGCGCCCAGCAGGCCGTGCGTCTTGCCGGCCAGGCTGCCGCCGGCAAAGCGCAGCGTGACATCGTCGGCCAGGTGATTCTGCATCGCAAGCGCGATGGTGGCGGGCTTGAGCAGCGTCGGGCCGCCCGGCAGCAGGCTGCGCAGCAGCGTAACCATGTCGGGCAAGGAACTGACCAGCCCGCCGCCGCCCGACAAGCGCGGCACCTCGTTCAGGTAGGCGCCGGGGTAGGGCGCGTGGTCGATGCGCGTCAGGCCCGGCTTCATCGGGTTCACAGCGTCGGCGCCCTTGTAATACGCAGCCAGACGGCCACGTTCGCTTTCCGGCACCACGAAGCCGGTGTCCGTCATGCCCAACGGCAAGAAAACGCGTTCCTGCAAAAAGGCGTCGAAGCGCTTGCCGCTAACGACTTCCACCAGGCGCGCAAGCACGTCGCTTGCCACTGAATATTCCCACGACGTGCCGGGGTGGAATAGCAGTGGAAGTTCGGCCAGCACATCCATCATGCCCGACAGCGGCGTACCCGGGTGCAGCACGCGGCGCTCGACATAAGCCTGGTACATCAGGCTGCCGGGGTCCAGCAGGCCGTAGCTGAGGCCGGCGCTATGGGTAAGCAGGTGGCGCACCGTGATGGGTCCGCGCGCCGGCTCGGTATCGCCCAGCGTTCTCGCGCCTGGCTTCAGCACCTTCGGGTGCGCGAGTTGTGGAATGGCGTCGCCTACCGCGTCATCCAGGCCCAGCTTGCCGTCTTCCATCAGCAGCAGCACGGCGCATGACGTGATCAGCTTGGTATTCGAAAATGCCCGAAAAAGATGGTCGACGCGCAAGGGCACATCGTGCTCCCGGTCGGCCCGGCCCATGCATTGCAAATCGACCAGCGCGCGGCCTTCAAGCACCGCGTACGACAGGCCGGGCAAGACCTCGGCGTCCACATAGCGCTGCATCGCGTCCCGCACCGGCTTGAAATCATGGGCGCTGGGGCTCACGGTCATGTCTTCCATACATCCTCTATCCTGATGGTTGATGTTTTCCTGGACGCTGCGCTGCGTCGAGCACCGCGCGGCACTGCCGGTTGAGTTCGAGCGCATGCCGGGCCCGGGTCATGCCGACGTAGAGCAGGTTGATTTCCTGCTCGAAGGCTGCGGGGTCCAACGCGCCCATGTTGGGTTTTCCCTCTTTGTTCACCAGGTCATGGAAGTCGTCGTCCAGCAGTACCTGGTCGAACTCCAGCCCCTTGGACCGGTGCGCAGTCATCAGGAAAATGTCGGCGTCGCCCGGCTGCTCGCATGCCGCGCCTGTCACCGTGGCGATCAGGCCGGGCAGGGCGGCCCGGTATTCCCTGACGAC
>JAQGMD010000446.1 GCA_028292565.1 Burkholderia sp.
GGTGGTGGAGGTAAGTAGCAGGCGCATGCCCGGGCGCGCGGCGCTCGGGTCGAATCCTTCGATGATCGACAGCGGATCCTGGATATCGGTGCCGCCCCAGCCGTTGCCCGGGTTGGCAACCTGGAAATAGCGTCCCGGCGTGGACTTGCGTCCCTTCATCTTGATGCCTGACGGTGGCATGTCGAGGCAGCGTCCGGCCTGGTGCTCGCTCAGCACGCCAGTGATGTGATCGTCTACCACCACCACTTCATCGACATGGCCAAACCATTGTTTGGCGAAGATACCGACGGTGGCGGAACCGCAGCCGACGCGCATGCGTTGTTCTTCGACGCCATTCACGATCGGCGCCTTGCCTGCCTGGACCACCAGCTTTGCACCGCCGTCGATCTCAAGTTCGACTGCTTGTTTGTTACCGAGCGCCATCATCATGTCGCAGGTGACGCGGCCTTCTTTCTTGCTGCCCCCGGTCAGGTGATGCACGCCGCCGAGCGACAACATTTGCGAACCGTATTCCGCGGTAGTGACGTGGCCGACAATTTCACCCTTGTGCCGGATATTGGATTGCTCCGGTCCGAGGTAGCGGTCGGTATCGATTTTGACCTTGAAACTGCAGTAACTGAATATGCCCTCGGTGACCACGGTCACCATGTCGACGCCGCCCACCTTGGATGACACGATGAAAGGCGCCGGCTTGTAATCGGGATAAGTGGTGCCGGATCCGACGCCGGTCACGAACAGGTCTTCGCCTTTCGGCGATTGGTCTTTGGCGATTTCGGCGGGCGCGGTCTTGTCATCCGAGATACGGCGCAGCAGCACTACCGGGTCGATGCGCGTCAACGCGCCGCTGACATTGCCCCAGCGGTCGCAGGCGCCGGTACGGCCTTCGGTAATCTGGCACAGCACCGGGCAGGCGTTGCACTCGACCTTGTTGGTCGCCATCTTCTCGCTACGCGGTTTCGATTTTTCGAGGACCGTCGGTCCGGCCTCGGTCGGCGCGAAGTCGCCGATGTTGTCGGTGCTGTGATCGACTTTGGTATGTTCGGTCATGCTGATTCCACCCCCTGTTTTTTGACGATGGCCAACCGCACCCGATCTGGCGTCGCCGGAATATTTTTGATTCGCACGCCGACCGCATCGTGAATCGCGTTCAGGATGGCCGGTGCGGTAGCGATCAACGCCGGTTCGCCGACACCTTTCGCGCCATAGGGCCCAAGCGGTTCGCCGTCTTCGATGATGTGGACCGTGATCGGCGGAATATCGCCCGCGGTCGGGATAACATAATCGTGCAGGTTGTCTGTGCGGCCGCTGATGTACTCCTCCATCAGCGCCATGCCGAGGCCTTGCGCCACGCCGCCGTGCACTTGTCCTTCGACTTGCGTCGGATTGATCGCGCGACCGACGTCGTGCGCCGCGTGGATGTGAATAACCTTCACCGTGCCGAGTTCCGTGTCGACTTCGACTTCCGCTACCTGCGCGGCAAAGCCGTAGGTCGCATACGGTACGCCCTGGCCGTTTGCATCGAGCGGCACTGTCGGCGGATTGAAATAGCCGCGGCCGACTGCGATGTCACCGTTGGCGGCGGCAAGCATGTCTGAGAGATCGATACACTTCTTGACACCGTTCTCTACGCCGATCAGTACTTTTCCCTCGACGCGCAGTTTCGCACGCTGGCCCAGGCCGAGTCTCTGCAACAACTGGCGGCGCAAATCTTCGCCTGCGAATTTGGCGGCATTTCCGGAAACGAAAGTCTGCCTGGACGCGGATGATTTGCCGGCGTCTTCGGTCAGGTCGGTATCGCCCATTACCTGGTCTACCAGCGCAACCGGCAAGCCAACCGCATCCGCAAATATCTGCGGCATCACCGTATAGGTTCCCTGCCCGATTTCCTGCGCGCCGTTATAGAGGAACAACCGGCCGTTGTTGCGCATCGAAGCAGTCATTGTTGATGGATTGGCAATCACTGTGTTGCCGATGCCGTACCACATGCTGGCGATACCTAAGCCCCGGCGTAACGGGGTGCCGTTCGCAGCGGCCTGCTCGTTGAATGCGGCCGCCATTTCCTTGCCGGCATTCCATGCCGGCTTCAATACCTCGAGACATTCGGCGATGCCGACGCTGGCGCTCAGGATCTGGCCGGTCGCAGTAGCCTGGCCCGCTCGAATCGCGTTCTTCAGGCGGAACTCCAGCTTATCGATGCCGACTTTTTCGGCCAGCTCATCGAGCAGTGCCTCGGTGACGATATGCGCCTGCGGCACGCCAAATCCGCGAAACGCGCCGGAGATGGCGTTGTTGGTATACACGGCGCGGGTAAGTGCGCGCAAATGCGAGACAAAGTAAGGGCCGGTCGAATGCACCGGCACCCGGTTAGCGACGGTGCTACCCCAGCTTGCGTAGGCGCCGGTATTGAAATCGCCATGGAAATCGAGCGCCGTCAGCTTGCCTTGCGCATCGCATGCAAAGCGCGCGCGGATGCGAGACGGATGGCGCTTCGTGGTGGAGAGCATGGATTCGCTGCGCGTATAGACGGTGCGCACCGGACGCTTCAGGTGCCATGCAGCGACGGCCAGCAAAGGCTGCAACGAAACATCAAGCTTGCCGCCGAATCCCCCACCGATCGCCGACGGCACGATGTGTACCGAATGCGGCGGCAATTTCAGCACGCGTGCGACCTCATCCTTGTCCATCACCGGCGTCTGCGTGCAGGCGAAGACGCGGATACGCTGCTCACCATTTTCCTCGAACACCTCGGCATAGCCTGCCTCGGGTTCGATGTATGCATGTTCCACGTAACTGGTGCGGTATTCGTCTTCAGCAATGAAGGCTGATTCGGACAAGCCTTTTTCCACATCGCCTTTGACGACCCGGCCGCGGCACAACACATTTTCCGGCGCAAAGTCGTGCAGCAAATCGCCGGTAGCGGTGAGCGCCTTTTCCGAGGTGTCGAGAGGTATCTCGGGATGCCAGGTAATCGGTATCGCCGATTCGGGTATCGCTTGCACCGCCGCTTCAGGCCCGACGATCAGCATCACTGCCTCACCGCGCAGGCGTGCATGGCCGTTGGCGAGCACCGGCTGATCCTTAGGCCAGGCAAATACCGAAAAGCTGTTTTCGGGCACGTCCTTCGCGGTAAAAACGCCAACGATCTCGGGGTAGCGACGTTTGAATACATCCAGGTCGTCGATCGTGAATTTAGCGCGGGCATGCGGTGAGCGCACAGTGCGCATCCAGAGGCAATTCTCCGGGAACTGGTCGGCGCCAAACTTTTCGGAACCGGTCAGCTTCGATTTGCCATCGAGCCGTGCGAGCCGTGCGCCTACCGCGTGGCCAACTTCTGGTTCGGGGGTCTCAAACTCGCCCTGCGACACTGCCAGCACCGCCTCGACGATCTTGCGATAGCCGGTGCAGCGACACAGTACGCCGCCCAGGCCGTCCAGCACTTGCTGCTCGCTGGGATTTTCGTAGCGGCGCAATACGTCGGTGGCCGCCATCAGCATGCCCGGCGTACAGATTCCGCATTGTGCTGCGCCATGAGCATGGAATGCCTGTTGCAGCTGGTTCAGTTCACCATTCTCGGCCAGTCCTTCAACGGTCGTAACCTCACGGTCGCCACATTGGGCGGTGGCGGTGATGCAGGAACACACTTGCTCACCGTCGAGCAGCACGGTGCAGGCGCCGCAGTCGCCCGCGCTGCATCCGATCTTGGTACCTGTCAGGCCGAGATCGTCACGCAATGTATCGGACAGGCGTTTCCCGGGAGCGCCAGACAGCTCAACCGGCTTTCCATTCAAGTGCAGGCGAATTGTCTGCAGGGTGGAAAGTTTGACCGGTTTATTCATCAAGCGCCTCTTGGATAGCGCGCTTCACCAGTGTTAGCGCAGCATCGAGGCGATACTCGCCGGTGCCGCGCACATCGTCGATCGGCGTCAATGGCGCAAGGTCGTCCCCGGTCGCGAGCGCCGACAGATCACCGCCCGCTTTTTTGCCGATCATTTTTTCCTCAAGCGTGTGCAAGCGTTTGGAAACAGCCGAGCAGGATCCGACGCAGATGCCCGCATAGGTAATGACGCCGGCGTCGTCGGTTTCGATGACCGCGGCAACCATCACGATGGAGATCACCAGATAGCGCCGATGTCCGAGCTTCAGGAAGCTGGCGCGCGCGTTGCGGCGTTTCGGGATCAGCACTCCGGTCACCAGTTCATCCGGCTGCAGCGCGATCTTGCGGCTGCCGAGCACGAACTCTGTCAGCCGCACTACGCGCCTGGCGGACACGGAGGAGAGTTCCACCTTTGCATCCAGCGCCATCAACGCGGGGACGCCATCAGCCGCGGGAGAAGCATTGCAGATGTTGCCCGCGACGGTGCCGGTGTTCTGTATTTGTATTCCGCCTACTTCGCGCGCTGCCGCCTGCAGTCCGCGAAACTGGGCTGGCAAGTTGGTCCGGACGATATCGCTCCAAGTGGTAGTGGCGCCGATGCGCCATTGCGAACCTTCATCGGAGATGCCATGCAGTTCCGGCACAGCGGTAATGTCGAGTATCGACTCGACGATCGGTTGCCCGGTGCGGACGGCATAGAAATCAGTGCCGCCGGCGAGGACGCTGTACCGACCGGAAGGATTGGTTGTGCCCGAAGCTAACGCGTGCAGCGCCTCATCGAGCGTACTTGGGCGCAGATAACTGCCTTGTTCCGGGCTCATTTGGCGAGCCTCGATTGTGTAGCTATGCATCTCATACCGCTGTCTCCATTCCGGCGCTTTCTACTTATGGAAAGCCGGGGCATTTTATTCGGCGTTCACTACATTTGATACTACCGTAACATGAAAAAAAACCAACTGCAACAGTTTTTTGGAACGCACTTTTACCGTGCAATCCGCACCCTGTTGGCGCATCGCGGACGTGCCGCTTTCACTCTAAGGAACCGCGATTTGCCTCTCAGGCGGAAACCGTCCTGGGCGGCTTGATAACCGCGCCACAAGTTTCGGCGTTTACCGAATAATTCGGTGTTTACTACATTTATTTCTTCGGATATGATGAATCAAAAGAGGCGCCGCATGGCCCTGTCCGGGCGAGTTCGACATGCTGCAGCGCGATAACCAGAATCGAAGGAGACTCCCATGACCCACGTTGTAACCGAATCCTGCATCAAATGCCGCTACACTGACTGCGTCGACGTTTGCCCTGTCGATTGCTTCCATGTCGGCGAAAACTTTCTTGTCATCAATCCGGACGAATGCATAGACTGTGCCGTGTGCGTCGCCGAGTGCCCGGTCAACGCTATCTATGCGGAAGACGACGTGCCGGAAGACCAGCATTCGTTTGTTGCATTGAATGCGGAACTCGCATCGAGTTGGAAGGTGATTACCAGCACCATCGGCGCACTACCAGACGCCGACGAGTGGAAAGACAAAAAAGAAAAGCTGTCGTTGCTCGCGCGCTGAGCGCGGGTGACAATATGGCGGCCCCGCCTCCGAAGGCCCTGCCCGCCGTTCCTTGCCTTTCATCAAGCTGTTGAACCGCCTCGGGAGAACTGATTTGAATTTAAATTTCGGCATGCAATTCGCGCACCTTTACACGCGCGAGGGTCTGCGCAAACTTGATGCGCGATTCATGGAAGACCTGGGGGCTGGCGCTCCTGATTTACTGACGCAGTTGAAACAGGCGCGACAGGATCCCGACGCGTTGACTCCACTGCAGGAATCGAAACTGCTGATCGAGCTCGGACCGTGGGTGGAAGACTTCATTGCTAAACTGTTCCATGTGGAAGCGCAGGTCGCCGAACTCGCTGAACAACATCATGCGCTGGCGCCGCTCTACGTGGTGAAGCGCCAGTTCGTGCAGCGCCAGGCGGCCAAGAAGATCAAGGCGGAGGAAGCGGAAAGCTTTGACGGTCCCGCGCTACGGGCGCAGGTAGCCGAATGGATGGGCGGCAGCTTCGACGAGCTGCGCTTCGCGCGCCACGTCCAACAATGGATGGAAGATGAAATCGCGCATGCCGACAAGCTCGATTTCGCGCGGCGTTATGCAGCATGGGCTTTCCATACCGAAGCGGGACAGGCCGTACATGCGCACGACATCCTGTTTCGCGAGGCGCACGACGTCGATCATTACAACCTCGTTCCTTCCGCGCAGAAAACAGATGCCGACGGCTACAGTGTGTTCACCATCAAACCCTCGCACATCCGCAGGCGCAATGGATTTGCATTGACTGATGAAGGCACCGACCTGCGCGGCGCACTTGATGAAGCGAACTATTGCATCTGGTGTCATGCGCAAGGCAAGGACTCCTGCTCAAGGGGGCTGAAGGAAAAGGTGCCGAAGGACGGACCGCCCCTCACTGGAAGGGCTGCCTACAAGAAGACCGTCTTCAATGTGACGCAAGCCGGATGCCCGCTCTCTGAGAAAATCTCCGAGTTCCACCAGTTGAAGGCCAGCGGGCACGCAGTCGCCGCACTGGCGATGATCACCGTGGACAACCCGATGGCGGCGGCTACCGGCCACCGCATATGTAACGACTGCATGAAGTCCTGCATCTACCAGAAGCAGGAGCCCGTCAATATCCCCGAGTCCGAGACCCGCACGCTGAAAGATGTGCTCGCGCTGCCGTACGGCTTTGAAATCTACTCGCTGCTGACCCGTTGGAATCCGCTCAACCTGCGCCGCCCGTATCCGCGCGCGCGGACCGGCTATCGCGTCCTGGTAACCGGACTCGGCCCGGCTGGTTATACGCTGGCCCATCACCTGATGAACGATGGACATACCGTCGTCGGCATCGATGGCTTGAAGATTGAACCGCTGCCGGAAAGTGTATCCGGCGTCAGGCCTGATGGCAGTCGCGCGCCATTCTCTCCGGTCGCGCGGATAGAAGACCTGTATGAGCCGCTGGACGACCGTATCCTCGCCGGCTTCGGCGGCGTGGCGGAATACGGCATCACTGTGCGCTGGAACAAGAATTTCCTGAAGCTGGTGCGCCTGTTGCTCGAGCGCCGCCCTGAATTCTCGATGTTCGGCGGCGTCCGCTTCGGCGGAACACTGACTGCCGAAGACGCGTTCCGGCTCGGCTTCGACCATATCGCATTGGCCATGGGTGCCGGCCGTCCGACCGTACTCGACATTCCGAATGGCCTGGCGCGCGGCGTCCGGACCGCTTCCGATTTTTTGATGGCGCTGCAACTGACCGG
>JAQGMD010000449.1 GCA_028292565.1 Burkholderia sp.
GTTCCCGTAGAAACACTGCTCGGCTTACCTCGCAGGGCGGGTCGCGACGCGCCGGATGTTTAAAAACATGCTGCGTGGCGTCACAACGGCCTGCCAAAGACCCGCTTTCCGCTGGTTCGGTTCCCAATCGTGGTAATTATCTACGAACCACCTGTCGCCCCGCCCGACAGTCAAGTCCGTGTCCTGTCAGATTTTTCCGACCCATCCATGCGGCAATTTCATTGACGCGCATCCAGTATTGCTCAGTAAGTTTTACGGACGGGTGTAGGAATATTCCTACACGGTGCTGCTGGTTCCTACATTTCAATTCAGCCCCCCCCGATAGTAATTGCGTGTTGTGATTGCGATACTGAGCACTTGAAAAGAGGCATGTTAGGCACGCACTACGCCGCTGATCCGGATCGAAGAGGCTACACGAACAGATCTGACGGCACCAGGAACATTGTGACAACGGCAACTTGCCGGGGTTACGGTAACTCACTCAAGCAGCACTTATTAGGAGATGAATATGGTATCCACGCAAATGTCTGAAAGCCGGCCAGACGCTCCCACTTCGGCTTTGCACTCATCTTCTTTGGAAGCCGGTTGGCAGCGCCAGGGAAAACTGTGGTCAAACCTGAAAGAATTGTGCGAGGTGCTGCGAATACCCGCCGCTGCCGCCAACACCGATGAAGAGTTGCTGTTCCAGCACGTCCAATTCAAAACCGGTCAGCGCATCCATACCATCGGCCAGCCTTTCGACACTTTGTACATCGTCCATTCGGGCTTCCTGAAAACGGTCCTGATCGATGAATTCGGCAACGAACAAGTGCTCAGCTTCCCGATGAAGGGCGACTTGTTCGGCGTGGATGGAATTCACACCAAACGTTACGCCTCGGAAGCTGTTGCGCTTTCCAACTGCGATCTCATCCTGCTGCCTTTCAAGAAGCTTACCGCTCTTGGCCGCGTGCATGTTGAGTTTGAACATGCAATGTACAGTGTCATGAGCCGTGAACTGGTTCGCGAACAGGCGATGGTCAGCATGCTCGGCGCCCTGAGCGCGGAAGCACGTGTAGCCCGCTTCCTGGTGTCGCTGTCCGAGCGCTATGCCGAGATGGGATATTCGAGCAAACTGTTCAACCTGCGCATGACACGCCATGAAATCGGCAGCTATCTCGGCCTGACGCTGGAAACCGTCAGCCGCACCCTGTCCGCCTTCAATGAAATCGGGCTGATCACTGTCGATCAACGTTCGATCGGCATCAAGGATCCGGAAGCGCTCAAAACCCTGCGCCGCCTGCCACCGTCCAGCTCGCGAGCCAAGCAGGTCGCATCCAAGAAATCCAAGCAGCTCGCGGAACAAAAGGATCCGCCTGTTTCTGACTGGGGACAGCTCGCAACCGCCTGAACAAACGCCACCAGGCGAACAAATAACTAAAAGCCCGATCCTGTGATCGGGCTTTTTGCTTTGCGGGTACTGTTTATGCGCAGTTTACGATTTCCGCTTGCCGCTCGGACCACCCCTGCGATCGCCGCCGGGGCCGTCGTCATTTCCGCGTGACGAGCGGCTTGAACCGGCTGCATGGCTCAGCGCATCGGCGTTACCGGGGCCGTCAGGGGATTCCCTGGAAAAGACAGCGGCGCTTTCGATCGTCCTGGAGGCTGCGTCCTCGAATGCCGACCTCGTACCCACCATATTCTTCTGGGCGAGCGCCGCCGCTTCCTTGAAAGCGGATTCCCACGCGGAGAACACGCTGGTCACCGGATTGTAGGCAGCATCGTTCGCCTGCCGCATGCTGGCCTCCTGCGGCAGCGCGACACCGCCCGCGGCGGTACTTCCAAGCTGCTCCATATAGTCCTGCAGCGACCTGCTGATGTCGTTTTGCATCTCGGCAAAGACGCGCATTACCTCCTTCTGGTAATTCATCGTCTCGTCCGGACTCCTTGGCATCAACTTCGTTTGCAACAGCGCCGCCGCGGCCTGCGGATCACTCGCCGTCGTCATCGCCTGGACCAGGGTAAGCTGTTGATTGAAGATGCGGTGCACCGCATCGAGCACGATCCGGTCGATCTTCTCCGTTCCGGAAAATACGGCGTCCGCGAACCGCCGCGACGCCTCCAGCTGCGTCTGATAAACATTAACCAAAGGATTGAGTACCGTTTGCATGATTGCCCTCCTAGAAAGCGTGACGTCAGGGGACAGAGGTCAGGTTGCACGGATCAGTTCAAACACTGGACCTCTGATTCCCGACCTCTGATGTCCCCTGGTATGGCGGCCGCTCAGTACATGTGCTGGCCGCCGTTGATGGCGATATTCGCTCCCGTTACAAATCCGCCCTCGTCCGAACAGAGGTAGGTGATGAGCGCAGCGACTTCGTCCGGTTCTCCCAGACGGCCGACCGGGATCTCGGGAAGGATTTTTTTCTCGAGCACGTCCTTCGGCACCTTGGTCACCATTTTCGTCCGCAGGTAGCCGGGCGAAACCGTGTTGACGGTGATGCCTTTGGTGGCCACTTCCAGCGCCAGTGACTTGGTAAAACCATGCACGCCTGCCTTCGCGGCCGCGTAATTGCTCTGGCCGAAAGCGCCCTTCTGTCCGTTAACCGATGAAATGTTGACGATGCGTCCCCACTGCCTTTCCAGCATCCCGTGCAATACCGGCTTGGTCATGTTGAACACGCTGTCGAGGTTCGTTTGCATCACCGTGCGCCAGTCCTCAAGTGTCATTTTCTTGAAACTCGCATCGCGTGTAACCCCGGCATTGTTGATCAGCACGTCGATGTGGCCCGTGTCGGCAATGATCTGCATCACGCCTTTCTCACACGAGTCATAATCGGACACGTCGACCTTGTACGCCGAAAATTTGAAACCGTCCTTTTCCTGCGCCTCCAACCAGGCCGGCGCCTGGTCATTGTTAGGAGAATACGTGGCCACCGTACGGTAACCGGCCCTGAAAAGTTTGTGACAGATCGCTTCCCCAAGTCCACCCATGCCGCCCGTTACAAGCGCTACTTTTTGTGGTTCCATCTCTTCCCCCACACTCTCTCGCACACCCTGTTAAAACTCGCACCTGAATGATCTGCAATAGTACTGACGGTGCAAGGCCATTACTGCTACGGCGAGTTCTCCGTCACGTCTCCTGCGACCGGAAAAACACCGATCAAATTGGATAAATGTAGGCTGGATTAGTTCGGGAGCGCGCGCGGGGGTATGGCGACATGCAATGCTGCTGCAAGCGCATCGATATTTGGAATCAGGTAATACGTGCCGGAGGCAAACGGCGATGCATCCGAAGTGCCTCAACCTCCTATGTACGGACCGCCCGTGAAAGGAAGTATCGTTATTTTCCGGGGGCATTTTTCGGCGAGTGAATGCGCTCGTGCGCGTTCCATGTTTCGACATGCCAGCCGCAGTCGATGCGACCGGTCACCCGGCCTTCTTCATCCAGGCCCTCCACCGGGCCGTGAAATACCGCGAACATGATCGCGCCCGTGGGACTCACCGGCTGATGCACAGCGCCGTCAGCCTCGTGCAGGTAGCAGCCCGCGGTGAAGCTTCGGCCGGGATCATCCAGGTAATGAAAGCCGCCTTCGAGTACGAGTCCCTCCACCGCACGCACATGCCGGTGCATCGGCCCCGCGATGCCTTTGTCGAGTTTGATCAGCAGTGTAAAACGTCCGCTCGCCGGATCGGCGTTCAACAACTTGAAGTGCGCGCCCTTCACGGCCCATGGGAGCCACGGCAGCTGCTCGTACCTGCATGCATGCAGCGTTTCGGGTGTACTGTCTGAAGAGGTAGTCATGGATGGTTGAATGAATGGTTAAATGAGTGGCGCTATCCGCGAAAAGTTAGAGATATTCTAATTCGCGGAGCATACTCATTCAATTTCGTCATCATCCTGATTGATCGGGCGACTGCGCTTGAGGCTATCCCGCCGACAGAGGGTATAATTAGCCCGCTTAAAATCGCGAGTGAATGAGCGACGTTCGAAGAAGTTATTCAACTCACACGTGCTTTCGGGCCGCACTGAAGCGGCCCGTTTTTCATTTTTTCGGTATCGCGGCATGTGATTTTTACTTACAATGCATGCGCGACCAACAGTATCAGGGAATAAGGCCAGCGCTCTGCACCGCGTTCAGCTGCTTCACGTTGCCCGATTTACCAGTTAGCGCTTATGTCAAAGACCCAAATAAAAAAGCCGATCGAGATCAAGATTTCAACCGTGGTAGCGGTAGCCGCGATCCTGCGCGAGCCGGATCTCGCCGTGCTCGACGCCGAGATGAAGAAAATGACGGGCGGGACGTCCGACTATTTCGACAATGAATTCACGGTCATCGACGTCGGTGCCTGTGAGTTTAACGGCCATACGATCGACTGGGCAGCACTGATTGCGCTGTTCAAGTCGTACAGCCTCAACCCGGTCGCCGTGCGTAACGCACCGCCCGAGATGGAAGCAGAGATCGTCGCCCACGGACTCAGCATCGATATCGTCGCCAAGCCGCGCGCGGATATGGAAGAACAACCGGTTGCTGAAGCTCCTGCTCCGGTCGCCTCTACTCCGGCGCCAACTATCGCGGCGGTTGTGACCATCGTCGACACCCCGGTTCGCGCCGGGCAGCGCATCTATGCACGCGGCGGCGATCTGGTTGTCACGGCAGTGGTCAACAGCGGCGCGGAATTAATTGCGGACGGCAGCATCCATGTGTATGCGCCGCTGCGGGGACGCGCGCTGGCAGGAGCAAGCGGCAATGCCGACGCGCGCATTTTCGCGCTCTCGATGGAAGCCGAGCTGGTCTCCATCGCCGGCACGTATCGCACATTTGAAAATGGATTATCTAAGGACCTGATGCAGAAACCTGCGCAGGTCCGCCTGGTCGGGGACCGCCTCGACGTGCTGGCGATCCAGGCGAAATTCTGAAATTTGTATTATCTGAAAGGAGTTTGTTTGTGGCGAAAATCGTTGTTGTAACGTCAGGTAAAGGCGGCGTAGGCAAGACCACTTCCAGCGCCAGTTTTGCATCGGGCCTGGCTATGCGCGGACACAAGACTGTCGTGATCGATTTCGACGTCGGCCTGCGTAACCTCGACCTGATCATGGGTTGTGAACGGCGCGTGGTGTATGACCTGATCAATGTCGTCAATGGTGAGGCAACGCTGAACCAGGGGCTGATCAAGGACAAGCATTGCGAAAACCTGTTTGTGCTGCCGGCATCGCAAACACGCGACAAGGACGCATTGACGGAAGACGGCATAGAGCGTGTGTTGAACGATCTCGCCAAGATGGATTTCGAATACATCGTCTGCGATTCACCCGCGGGCATCGAGCGCGGCGCAGTGATGGCGCTGACCTTTGCCGATGAAGCGATCATCGTCACCAACCCGGAAGTGTCATCGGTACGCGACTCGGACCGCATCCTCGGCATCATCCAGGCGAAATCGCGTCGTGCGCAAAACGGCGGCGACCCGGTCAAGGAACACCTGCTGATTACCCGCTACGTGCCCAAGCGCGTCGAAGCCGGCGAGATGCTGTCCTATACCGACGTACAGGAAATCCTGCGCATTCCGCTGATCGGCATCATCCCTGAATCGGAGCAGGTGCTGCATGCATCCAACCAGGGCAACCCGGCGATTCACATGACCGGCTCGGATGTCGCGGAAGCATACAAGGACGTGGTTGCACGCTTTCTCGGAAACGAAGTAGCGCTGCGCTTCACGACGTATGAAAAGCCTGGCCTGTTCCAGCGATTTTTCAAGGGCAAGTAAATATGGCGCTACTCTCATTCCTGTTTAACACGAAACCGAAGAGCGCCAGCGCCGCCAAGGAGCGCCTGCAGGTGATCATTGCGCGCGAGCGCAACGGCCGCGACGGCCCCGATTTCCTGCCGGCGCTGCACAAGGAACTTATCGCGGTCATCTCCAAGTATGCGAACGTCAACGCGGACGATATCAAGATCTCGCTAGACCGCCAGGGCAACCTGGAAGTGCTGGATGTGAACGTGGTGCTTCCTGATGCGGTTGAAAAGTAACTCGCTTCGACCTCTCAACGTCATCGACGATTCAAAAACGGGCATTGATCTGCAAGGATCAATGCCCGTTTTTCCTGCGGAACGGCACAGGCTTGCAAGCCTGTGCTCCGTCATGTGGATGGGGGTAGAGTGCTCGCCCTGAGACGGCTTATCCCTTCGGCACGAGCCTAATGCAACTGATGCTTCAAATCCGATAGCTGGCGATGTGCCTGCATGACGGCATCTTTGACACTGGTGTCGACATTCCGGCCCCGCTCGCAAGCAGTCTTGGCCTGGTCGCCTATACCTTCCAACTGATCTATGCACTGGCGCACCTGGTTCTCATCCTGGGTCTTCCCCATCAGATCGCGCGCCTTCTCGGTTTGCTGTTCGAGCCGTTGGAGACTGTCTTTCAGGTCCATGGGCAGATTGTCGAAGCGTTCACAGGCCTGCGCAGCCTGGTGAACGGCCTGGTCGATTTGCTGGAAACGTTTCTGGATCTCATTCGCTTGCATGATGGCCTCCTTGTGACACCGTTTAAAAAACGGCAAGGAACAGTTTGATAACCATCCGGCAATGAAGTTCCGGATCTCCCGGCTACAGAAGTTGCCTGCCGGTCTATACGAATGAACACCTTCCCTGTTAAAAACCACAGGTCCGACCAAAGCTGTCATACTATCGGCCTTCCCCTGAATTAACGCCCCCGTGCCCGTCGCCCTCCGCAGCGAGAGGCGGCCAGAACCCACTATGGAATCTCCGAAAAACCTGTTCTCCTATCCACGTCACCGGCCAGACTACGTCAAGCCTGTCCCCTTCCTGCCGATGTCGCGCGCGGAAATGGACAAGCTGGGCTGGGATACATGCGACGTGATCCTCGTGACCGGCGATGCCTATATCGACCATCCGAGTTTCGGCATGGCGCTGATCGGACGGTTGTTGGAGAAGCAAGGGTTCCGGGTCGGCATCATCAGCCAGCCGGACTGGCTTTCGGCCGAACCCTTCCGGGCGCTGGGCAAGCCGAATGTCTATTTCGGCATTACGGCGGGCAACATGGATTCGATGGTGAATCGCTACACCTCGGACCGCAAGATCCGCTCCGAGGATGCATACACCGCGAGCGGCGATCCGAACAAGCGGCCTGATCGCGCGTTGACGGTCTATGCGCAACGCGCGCGTGAAGCATTTCCCGATGCAAATATCGTGATCGGCAGTATCGAGGCCAGCTTGCGCCGGATCGCGCATTACGATTATTGGTCGGATAAGGTCCGGCGCTCAGTGATGCCGGATTCGAAGGCCGACATTCTGCTGTTCGGCAATGCCGAACGCGCATTGGTGGCGCTGACGCACCGACTCGCTGCAGGTGAACCAATCAAGTCCATCCGCGATCTGCGCGGCACCGCCTTCATGGTGCCGTCGGGCTGGAAACCGGCCGATGACTGGGCCGAAGCGAACTCGACACGCGTCGATACGCCGGGCCGCATCGAGCCACATCCCGATCCGTACGAGATGAAGATGAAGGAGCCGACCGCGTGCGGCACGGACGCGAAGGCAAGCGAGAAGGCGAACGAGAAGCCGGTCGAACAACCGGTGCTGATCCTGAGCCGTGAAGAACGGCAGGCGGCATTGAAAGAACAACGCAACAAGACCGTGGTGCGTCTGCCGTCGTATGATGTGATCAAGGATGATCCGGTCATGTATGCGCACGCCTCGCGTGTATTCCACCTCGAATCGAATCCCGGTAATGCGCGTGCATTGGTGCAGGGGCACGGCGAGCGCGACGTCTGGCTGAATCCTCCGCCGCTGCCGCTGGCAATGGATGAGATGGATGGCGTATATGACCTGGAGTACGCGCGTGCGCCGCATCCCGCTTACGGCAAGGCGCGCATTCCTGCGTGGGAAATGATCCGCTTCTCCGTCAATATCATGCGTGGTTGTTTCGGCGGTTGCACCTTCTGTTCCATCACCGAGCATGAAGGCCGCATCATCCAGAGTCGCTCTGAGCCTTCGATCCTGCGGGAGATCGAACTGATCCGCGACAAGACCAAGGGCTTCACCGGCACCATCTCCGACCTCGGCGGACCGACCGCCAACATGTACCGGCTGGCGTGCAAGGAAAAGAGTATTGAAGAGTCATGCCGCCGCCTGTCCTGCGTGTATCCGACCATCTGCTCCAACCTCAACACCGATCACAGCAAACTGATCCGCCTGTACCGCAAGGCGCGCGAAATCCCCGGCGTGAAGAAGATCCTGATCAGCTCCGGCCTGCGCTACGATCTCGCGGTGCGTTCGCCCGAGTATGTGAAGGAACTGGTGACGCACCATGTCGGCGGCTTGCTGAAAATCGCGCCGGAGCATTCGGAAGAAGGCCCGCTGTCGAAGATGATGAAGCCCGGCATGGGCGCATACGACGAGTTCAAGAAATTGTTCGACCGCTTTTCGAAGGAGGCCGGCAAGGAGCAATACCTGATCCCCTACTTCATCGCGGCCCATCCGGGCACGACCGATCAGGACATGTTGAACCTTGCGCTCTGGCTGAAGAAGAACAACTTCCGCCTGGACCAGGTGCAGACCTTCATGCCGACGCCGATGGCCCTGGCCACCACGATGTACCACACGCGCAAGAACCCGCTGCGCAAGGTGACGGAAGATTCGGAAGCAGTCGAGACTGTCCGCACCGGCAAGATCCGCAAACTGCATAAAGCCTTCCTGCGTTATCACGATCCTGCGAACTGGGAGATCATACGAGAGGCTTTGCAACGCATGGGCCGCTCGGACCTGATCGGCAGCGGCGAGAAATGCCTGGTGCCGCGCAATTCTGGCCCGGCTGCGGCGATGGCGATGGCGGAGTTGAAGCGGGAAACACCGAACCCGAACAAGCTGGCGAAGAAGTTTGGGCAGATGAAGCCAAGGCCGGGTGGTGCGGTGGAGCGCAAGCCGGTGGTGCGACAACCGGCGCGGGGCAAGACTGCTATGGCTTCGAAGACGGGGCGGAAGTAAGCCTCGGGGTTAGAGCGGTTTCAGCCTGACTGTACCGTCGATCCCGGACGCTTTGCCCGCGGCACTGCGTTGCGTCTCCTTGCCATGGCACCGCCATGTCGCGTCGACGCGCCTTGTTCCGCAGGCAAATCGCCTCG
>JAQGMD010000480.1 GCA_028292565.1 Burkholderia sp.
TCCGGACCCGCGCCTCAAGGAAATCATCCCCCGTACCGACTTGAGACGCTGGGTCCAGGCCGCGCTATTCGCGCCGGCCGAACTGACGATACGTTTTGTCAACGCCGAAGAGGGCCGCACCCTCAACCACAACTACCGTGGCAAGGATTATGCGACCAACGTGTTGACGTTTGCCTACAACGAGGACGGGGACAGCGAGATAACGCAGGCCGATATTATCCTGTGCACCGACGTTCTCCAGCGGGAAGCGGCCGAGCAAGGCAAGCCGGTCGAGAAGCATGCCGCCCATCTGGTCGTGCACGGTGTCCTGCATGCGCAAGGTTATGACCACGAGACCGACGAAGAAGCAACTGAGATGGAAGGCATCGAGGTTGATATCCTGTCAACATTGGGTTATGACAACCCTTATGTCAATAATTGAATTCCGAGCAACTTGTCATGCTCACTTTTGGGCTTCCGCGCACATTTGTTGTATCCTATATCCCTCCCAACTACGTCCCAGTCAACGGCTAACCGCCATATGCAAGATCACCCCAGTGGTGCCAAATTCATTGACACCAAACCCCAACGGTCACTGTTCGAACGCCTGACCGCACTGATTTCCCCCGAGCCTGAGAACCGCGCCGAGCTGCTCGAAATCCTGCACGACGCGCATGAACGCAACCTCATCGACGCCGATGCACTGTCGATGATTGAAGGCGTGTTCCAGGTTTCCGACCTGTCTGCGCGCGACATCATGGTGCCGCGCTCCCAGATGGACATCATCGACCTGACCACGCCCATTCAGGAGTGGTTGCCGCTGGTGTTGAAAACAGGCCATTCACGGTTCCCGGCAGTCGAGGGCGAACGCGACAAAGTCGTCGGCGTACTGCTCGCCAAGGATCTCCTGCGTTACTACTCGGAAGAATCCTTTGATGTCCGCGACCTGCTGCGTCCCGCGGTGTTCATTCCGGAATCGAAGCGCCTCAACGTCCTGCTGCGTGATTTCCGCGCCAATCGCAACCATATGGCGATCGTGGTCGACGAATACGGCGGTGTCGCGGGGCTCCTCACCATCGAAGACGTGCTGGAACAAATCGTCGGCGATATCGAAGACGAATACGACTTTGACGAGGATGAAGACAACATCCTGCCGGTCAAGGACGGAAAAGGATCGCGCTGGCGCATCAAGGCACTGACCGAGATCGAACAGTTCAACGAGACGCTCGGGACCCGGTTCCCGCACGACGGTGTCGACACCATCGGTGGCCTGGTTGCGAATCATCTCGGACGCGTGCCCCGCAAAGGCGATGTGTTCGAAATGGATCACATGCGCTTCGAGGTTATGCGTGCCGATGCGCGCCAGGTGCATGTGCTGCTGGTCGAGAGGCTGCCTGAACAATCGGCTGAACAGGTCTCCTGACGAATCCGTTTAGTGCGCACCACTACTACACCCAACCCGGCCCGACAAAAAATCGAAGAGGCCGACTCCGAATCCCGAGTAACTTCCCGCTTGCAGCTGGTCCCGGCGTCGAGGCTGGCGCCGCTGCTCGCCCTCGCCGCAGGCGTGCTCAATGTATTCGCATTCGCGCCGTTTGGAACGTGGCCGCTGCAGATCGCGACGCTGGCGTTAGTGTTCTGGCTGGCGCTGCACCAAACGTCTGCCCGACGCAGTGCCAAGATCGGCTGGGCGTACGGCTTCGGCTGGTCGGTGGCCGGCGTCCACTGGCTTTACATCAGCATGCACCAGTACGGGGGCTTGCCAAGCTGGATGGCGGCGGTTGCAGTTGCGCTGCTGGGCATCGTGCTCGGCGCCTTTGCGGCGATGGCGTTGGCAAGCGGTACATGGTTGAAGCAGCGCTGGGCGCTGGCGCCGGCCGCAGCCATGCTGCTGGTATTTCCAGCGGTGTGGATGCTGTTCGAATGGGCGCGCGGTTGGGTATTGACCGGCTTTCCATGGGTGACGTCCGGCTATGCCCATACCGCCGGTCCGCTTGCCGGCTTTGCGCCGCTGCTCGGTGTGTACGGCCTGGCATGGTTGTCGGCACTGGTGGCCGGGTCGGTCGTCTTGCTGCAATCAAAAAAAATCGCGACTGTATTTGCCGCTGTATTCGCTGCGGTGATTATGATCGCAGGTTTCGGCCTGAAACCAATTCAATGGACCACCCCAAACGGCCAGCCGATTTCAGTGCGCCTGTTGCAGGGCAATGTGCCGCAGGAAATGAAGTTCGCCCAGGAACGCATAGAAGGAACGCTTGCGCTCTATCACGACATGATCAGCGAGGCGCCTGCAGACCTGATCGCCACGCCGGAAACAGCAATCCCGCTCTTGTCTCGCCAGTTACCGCCGGATTACGTCGAGCGGCTGCAGAGTTATGTGCGCGAATCGAAGAGCCATCTGGTCATCGGCATTCCGGTCTCTGACGGGCCGTCGCGTTATGCGAATAGCGTGCTCGGGTTCGGACCGGTATCCGGCCCGACACCTTATCGCTATGACAAGCACCACCTCGTTCCCTTCGGAGAGTTCATTCCGCTCGGCGCTCGCTGGTTTGTGGAAATGATGAATATACCGCTTGGTGATTTCACGCGCGGCAGCTTGTTGCAAGCGCCGTTTGCGGTGAAGGACCAGTGGGTGATGCCGAATATCTGCTACGAAGATTTGTTCGGGGAGGAGATCGCCGCCCAGCTGGCTGCGAGTTATTTTTCCGGCACACCGCAAGCGACGCTGTTGCTGAACGTGTCCAACATCGCCTGGTTCGGCGACTCGATAGCGCTGCCGCAGCATCTGCAGATATCGCAAATGCGCGCGCTCGAAACCGGCCGCCCGATGCTGCGCTCGACCAATACGGGCGCTACGGCGATCATCAATCCGAAGGGCGAAGTTACGTCGCAATTGCCGCCGTTCCAGCGGGGTGTGTTGACTGCATCGGTACAGGGTTACAAAGGATTCACACCGTATGCCTTGTATGGAAACAAGCTGATCGTCGCCGTTGCCTTCCTGGCACTCGGCGCTGCCTGGCTGCTGGGCCGCCGGAAATCGCATAACCCCCTGAAAAACCGCTAAAATCTACCGCTTCAGCGAAATTTTCCTCACAAAACCCGACACTGCCCGATGCTGATGCTTCGCGGCGGCAGGGAATAATAAGATGCTCACATTTCAACAAGTCATTCTCAAGCTGCAAGAGTATTGGGACGCGCAAGGCTGCGCACTGCTCCAGCCCTACGATATGGAAGTCGGCGCGGGAACTTCCCACACCGCCACCTTCCTGCGCGCGATCGGACCGGAGCCTTGGCGGGCAGCCTATGTGCAACCGTCGCGTCGTCCAAAAGACGGCCGCTATGGCGAGAATCCAAATCGCATGCAGCACTACTACCAGTACCAGGTGGTGTTAAAGCCGGCGCCGGAAAATATCCTCGACCTGTATCTCGGCTCGCTCGAAGCGCTTGGGCTCGACCTGAAACAGAACGATGTGCGCTTCGTCGAGGATGACTGGGAGAACCCGACGCTCGGCGCTTGGGGCCTGGGCTGGGAAGTCTGGCTCAACGGCATGGAGGTGACGCAGTTCACCTATTTCCAGCAGGTCGGCGGCCTCGATTGCAAACCGGTGCTCGGCGAAATCACTTACGGCATCGAACGCCTGGCGATGTACTTGCAGGGCGTCGAGAATGTCTATGACCTGGTGTGGACCGAGTGGCAAGAGCACGGCGTCACCAAACGCCTGACCTATGGCGACGTGTTCCACCAGAACGAAGTCGAGCAATCCACTTTCAACTTCGAGCATTCGAATACCGAATTCCTGTTTTCGCTGTTCGGCAATTACGAATCCGAAGCCAAGCGCCTGCTGGAAGTGCCGCTCGCCCTCCCCGCCTACGAAATGATTCTGAAAGCCGCGCATACGTTCAACATGCTGGATGCGCGCGGTGCGATTTCCGTCACGGAACGGGCCGCCTATATCGGCCGTATCCGTAACCTGTCGCGCACGGTCGCCCAGGCGTTCTACGAGTCGCGCGAGAAGCTCGGCTTCCCGATGTGCGGCGATGTACGCAAAGCGGCCTGAAAAGTGGGCAGAGCAAAAATAATGAAGCCGGCTCCCGGCGGAATGACGGAATAAAATGAAACAGACCCTGTTAGTCGAACTACTTACCGAAGAACTCCCGCCGAAAGCGCTGGCGAAGCTGGGCGAGGCTTTCGCCGCCGGCATCGTTAACGGCCTGAAATCACGCGACTTCCTCGACTCCGATTCGGTTGCAACCATGTTTGCAACCCCGCGTCGGCTGGCGGTATCCATCAGCAATGTGCGCGCCACCTCCCCCGATAAAGCTATCCGCGAAAAAGTGCTGCCGGTATCGGTGGCACTGAATCCGGAAGGAGCGCCGTCAGCGCCTTTGCAGAAGAAACTTGCCGCATTGGCACAGTCGATCAAGGTGCCCGAGATCCGGATCGGCGATCTGGAACGTGCGCAGGATGGCAAGGCCGAAAGCTTTTTCTACACGTATACCGCGGCCGGTTCAGCACTGCATGCGGGCCTGCAGGCGGCGCTGGAAGAGTCGATAGTCAAGCTGCCGATACCGAAGGTGATGAGTTACCAGCGTCCCGACGGATCGACGGTTGAATTCGTGCGTCCCGCGCATAAGCTGGTGGCGCTGCATGGCGCAGAGGTAGTGCCGGTTGCACTGCTCGGCCTGGCGGCGAATCGTGTCACCCTCGGCCATCGCTTCCTGTCGAAGGGCGAACTCGCGATCCACCACGCCGACGCTTACGCCGAAATCCTGGAAGTCGAAGGAAAAGTCATCGCGGGCGTGAGTGCGCGCAAGGAAAGAATACGCTCGTCGCTGCTGGACGCAGCCGGCGGCGACACGGTGTTGATGCCGGAGTCGCTGCTGGACGAGGTGAGCGCACTGGTCGAATGGCCGGTCGTTTATGCCTGCAACTTCGAGGATAAATTCCTGTCAGTCCCACAGGAATGCCTGATCCTGACCATGCAGACCAATCAGAAATATTTTGCGCTGACAGACTCCAACAGCCGTCTGCGCTCGCGCTTCCTGATTGTGTCCAACATTGAAACCGCCGATCCGCAACACATCATCGGCGGCAATGAGCGCGTGGTGCGGCCGCGCCTGTCCGACGCGAAATTCTTCTTTGAGCAGGACAAGAAAAAGAAACTGGCTGACCGTGTGCCGGGCCTGGCCAACGTCGTCTATCACAACAAGCTTGGCACCCAGGGACAACGCACCGAACGCGTCCAGACCCTGGCCGGTAAAGTGGCGCAGTCGTTGGGCGCCGATGTGTCGTTAGCCGAACGCGGCGCGCTGCTGGCCAAGGCGGACTTGCTGACCGACATGGTGGGCGAATTCCCCGAACTGCAAGGCATCATGGGCACTTACTATGCGCGCCATGACGGCGAGCATGAAGAGGTTGCCAAAGCCGCATCCGAACACTACCAGCCGCGCTTTTCCGGCGACGCTTTGCCTTCGACACAAATCGGCACTGCGGTCGCACTGGCCGATAAACTGGAAACGCTGGTCGGCATCTGGGGCATCGGCCTGCAGCCGACCGGCGACAAAGATCCGTTCGCACTGCGCCGCCACGCACTCGGCGTGCTGCGCATGCTGATCGAAAAGCGTTTGCCTTTGTCCCTCAATGAGTTGTTGCAGCAAACGTCGCAACTGTTTGCCGGCAATGCCAGCTTCAAGGACCCTGTTGCCGATGTGACCGCATTCATGTTCGATCGCCTGCGCGGCCTGCTGCGCGAGCGCGGTTACGCGCCAAACGAGATTGAAGCGGTCGTCGCGCAAAGCCCGGATCGCCTGGACAATATCATCGAGCGTTTGAATGCGGTACAGGCGTTCGCTGCGCTGCCGGAGGCGGAATCGCTCGCTGCCGCCAACAAGCGGATCACGAACATCCTGAAGAAAACCGCGGGAGCAACCTCCGGAGTGAACAAGGGATTGCTGCAGGAATCCGCTGAAGGCGGTTTATATTCCGCCATGGTGGAATTGAAACCGAGGGTGGACGACGCGTACGCCAGGGGCGATTTCACCACCACCCTCAAAGCGTTGGCGCATCTACGCGAGAATGTCGACGCGTTTTTCAATGACGTGATGGTGATGGCCGAAGACGAACAATTGCGCAACAACCGCATTGCCTTGTTATCCGACCTCCACGGCATGATGAACCAGGTCGCCGACATTTCCAAACTGGCGGCCTGACCTGAGACATGAAACTCATCATCCTCGACCGCGACGGTGTCATCAACCATGATTCGGATGCATTCATCAAGTCACCGGACGAGTGGATTCCGATCCCTGGCTCGCTGGAAGCAATCGCTCGCCTGAACCAGGCCGGCTATCGTGTGATCGTCGCGACCAACCAGTCCGGCATTGCGCGTGGCCTGTTCAACGTGGTGACGCTTAATGCGATACACCAGAAGTTGCACACCGCCGCGCAACAGGTCGGCGCCGATATCGATGCGGTCTTTTTCTGCCCGCATGCGGCGGACGACAATTGCGACTGCCGCAAACCCAAGGCAGGCATGCTCTTCGAGATCGCCAAACGCTTCAACACCAACCTCAAGGGCGTACCCAACGTCGGTGACTCGTTGCGCGACCTGCAGGCCGGGTTCGTCGCAGGTTGCACACCCTACCTGGTGTTGACCGGCAAAGGCGAAAAGACCCGGGCCAAGGGCGGACTGCCGCCGGGGACGACCATGCACACCAACCTTGCCGCGTTCGTCGATCACCTGCTGAAAACCCCGGGTAGTGCTCAGGCAGCCGCCTGACTCACTGCTATCCGAGGCCTGTACAAATTTCTGGAGACTGGATGTCACGCATCACACTATTCCTGCGTTCGCTGCTGTTCACGCTGCTTATGGCGTTCGCAACCGTCATCTGGGCGCTGCTTTGCTTCGTCTTTGCGCCCTTCCCTTACAAGCAGCGCTATTACCTGACCACGCGCTGGAACGTGTTCGTGATATGGGCCGCGAAAACAGTTTGCGGCATCAGGTATGAGGTGAAAGGCCGGGAGAATTTGCCGGATGCGCCGGCAGTCGTGCTATCGAAGCATCAGTCGGCATGGGAAACGATTTTCCTCTGCATTAACCTGACGCGTCCGCTGGTGTTCGTCTTCAAGAAGGAACTGACCTACGTTCCGTTCTTCGGCTGGGGCATTGCGCTGCTGCGGATGATCCCGATCGATCGTCGCAGGGGCAAAGACGCTTTCGCACAAGTGGTCGAGCAGGGCACGAAGCGGTTGGTCGATGGACAGTGGATCATCATGTTCCCGGAAGGGACCCGCATTCCTGTAGGCCAAAAGGGAAAATATAAAACCGGCGGCACGAGGCTGGCTATCGAAACCAACGCCGTTGTGGTGCCGATTGCCGTGAACTCGGGCGAATGCTGGCCGAAGAATTCATTCATCAAAAAGCCGGGTCTCATCACCGTTTCGATCGGCAAACCGATTTCGCCGGAAGGCCTGGATCCCGCTGGTTTAATGCAACAAGTTGAAAATTGGATAGAATCTGAAATGCGCGTGATTTCCTCGCCCGGCATTTATTCACCAGATAAGCTATCCAATACCCTTGAAGCTGCTTCGCCAGACTCCCCCTGATCCCAGTCAGCTTTCGCTGCAGCTGGATTTTTTCTCTCACGAGTATTCGTCACAGCCGGCAGTCGATCAACCTGCGCCCAAGCATATGCCGGGGTCGACTGCCGTTCAAAAGCCTGCGGAGCCGCTCGAGCTGTTTCCGCCGCAAGACACGCCCGGCAACCCGGTTGCCTCAGGCACCCGCCGCCGCGTTCATGTCCTTGACCATATCCTCGAATATCGGTTGATGCGCTCAAAGCGTCGCTCCATCGGCTTTGTGATCGACGATGACGGCCTGCGCATCACTGCGCCGAAATGGGTAACGCTGGCCGAAATAGAAAGTGCGATCCGCGAAAAACAGCGCTGGATTTTGACCAAACTCAGCGAGCGCCGCGAACGTTCGGCGCGACGGTTGCAACCGCAAATGCAATGGCGCGACGGAGCTGCGCTGCCCTACCTCGGCGCCGATATCATCCTTCGCATCCTGTCGGCGCAATCGGCCGGTATCGCTTTTGACGAAGCCACGCGCGAACTGTCGGTGTCGTTGCCGCCGGACGCTGGCGAACAGCAGCTGAAAGATCGCGTGCAGGGATGGCTGCAGGCACAGGCGAAGCGCGTGTTTGCAGGGCGCCTGCCGGTATATGCGGAAAAACTGGGCGTCAGCTATCGATTGTTTGCGCTATCGTCCGCGGCCACACAGTGGGGCTCTTGCACCGCGGACGGCAAGATACGCCTGAACTGGCGGCTGATTCATTTCGCGTTACCGCTGATCGACTACGTCGTCGCCCATGAGCTGGCCCATCTGCGGGAGATGAATCACAGCCCGCGCTTCTGGTCCACTGTGCAATCGATATTCCCGGAATTCGAGGCGGCGAAGAAAGCACTGCGCGATCACGGCCCGGAATCGTTGCCGGCCTTTTGAGAGGTCGAACGAAGGATTCCCCTCATTGCGCTACAATCGGGTTATCCTCTTTTCACTTTTGACCCAACCAACATGCGCATACTCCACACCATGCTTCGAGTCGGCGATCTCGACAAATCCATCGCCTTTTATACCGATGTACTGGGTATGAAACTGCTCCGGAAACACGACTATCCGGAAGGCAAATTCACACTGGCTTTCGTCGGTCACCAGCCTGAGAGCGAAGGTGCCGTGCTCGAACTCACGCACAACTGGGATACGCCGAAATACGATCTCGGAAACGGATATGGCCACATCGCCATTGAAGTCGACGATGCGTACAAGGCATGTGAAGCGGTGAAAGCCCTTGGCGGCAAAGTGACACGTGAAGCCGGCCCGATGAAGCACGGCACGACGGTCATTGCGTTTGTCGAAGATCCCGACGGCTACAAGATCGAATTCATCCAGAAGCGCGCGCGGGATACAGCGACTAAAGATTAAGTTTTAAAGTACGTCACAACCGATTCGCAAGCGCAACGAACTGCTCCACCGGCACCGTTTCCGGCCGCGCTTGCGGATCGACACCTGCATCAATCAAATCAGCCTCGGTAAACATCCCCGCCACACAGTTCCGCAATACCTTGCGCCGCTGTGAAAACGCTTTCGTCACGACCTGTTCGAGTTTGCCCGCATCGCATGCCAGCGGTTGCGCAATCGGAATCATGCGCACAATCGCGGAATCCACTTTAGGCGGCGGATCGAAAGCGGTAGGCGGGACCACGAACACCAATTCCATGCGGTAGCGCCACTGCAGCATCACCGACAATCGGCCATAGGTTTTGCTACCCGGTTCGGCAACCATGCGCTCCACCACTTCCTTCTGCAGCATGAAGTGTTGGTCTTTCACTTGCGGGGCGATCTCGGTCAGGTGAAACAACAACGGGCTGGAGATGTTGTACGGCAGGTTACCCACTACGCGCAGTTTCTCACCGGCGGCAGCGATCGATGCGAAATCGAATTGCAGCGCATCGCCCGAATGAATGATCAGCCTGGCCGGATCAAAGTTTTTTTCGAGGCGAGCCACGAGGTCGCGGTCGAGTTCAACCACATGCAATTGCTTCAGCGACTCCAGCAGCAAGCGCGTCATTGCAGCGAGGCCGGGGCCGATTTCGACCATGATGTCGTCGGGTTTCGGGTCGATCGCGCGAATGATGTCGTAAAGTACGGCCTGGTCGGTCAGGAAATTCTGGCCGAAGCGCTTGCGGGGAATATGTTTCATTGAATTTTTAGCTACTTGCAAAAATAAGCGCGGCGACTATCGTCAGGCCTTCAGGTGGCAGACGCAGCCGCCATCTGCGCAGCGACCCGGATCGCTTCGATCATGCTGCCATGGTCGGCATGGCCGACGCCGGCGGCTGCGAGGTCGAGCGCGGTGCCATGGTCGACCGAGGTGCGAATGATGGGCAAACCGAGCGTGATGTTGACGCCGCGGCCGAAGCTCGCATGCTTCAAGACTGGCAGGCCCTGGTCGTGGTACATCGCGAGTACGCAGTCGGCTCGCTCGAGATACTTGGGCTGAAACAGTGTATCGGCCGGATAAGGGCCGGTGGCATCGATGCCCTTGGCCTGTGCTGCCTTCAGTACCGGCGTGATCACATCAATTTCTTCGCGGCCGAGATAACCGCCCTCGCCCGCATGCGGATTCAATCCGGTGACCAGGATGCGTGGCTGCGCCAACCCGAACTTGCGCTGCAAATCCCGGTGGACGATGTCGATCGTGCGCGCCAGGCTGTCGAATGTGATTGCCGCCGCGACGTCCTTCAGCGGCAGATGCGTAGTGGCCAACGCGACGCGCAATCTGGGTTCACCCCCGGCCAGCATCATGACCACCTGGGGCGTGCCGGTTTTCTCGGCGAGGTATTCGGTATGTCCGGTAAACGGCACGCCGGCATCGTTGATGGTGCTCTTTTGAAGCGGTGCGGTGACGATGGCGTCAAACCATCCGGCAAGCGCGCCTTCAATCGCGATATCCAGTGTCTGCAAGACCGCGCGGCCGTTTTGCGCATTCAGCTTTCCGGCCACAACAGGTGTCGACAAAGGACAGTCGACAACCGCAATGCGATCCGTTGAGAAGTCGTGCAGCCCGCGGTTGCGCAATGCCTGCACCGAAAATGCGCTGAGCCGGATGGCCGGATCGACGTCAGCGGCGATAAGCGACAGGAACGCCGAGTCCCCGACGAGTACGCTATTGACCTCCCCGCGCAGTTCCCATGCAGCCTTGAGCGCAATCTCGGGGCCGATGCCCGCGGGCTCGCCGCAGGTGATGGCTATCGTTGGCTTCGCGCTCATGACTGTGCGATCGGGATTCAGCGCGCGTCAGCCACGTCGAAGCGGTACTCGACGTAGGCCCGGTCACGCAGTTGGCGCAGCCAGTCCTGATAGGCTTCCTCCAGCTTGCGCTCACGGATCGCCTGCCGCGCGAGCAGGCGCTGGCGCTCCTGCGACACGTCGTCCGTCTTGCGTTCCATCACCTGGATCAGGTGAACGCCGAATGGCGACTCGATCGGCTCGCTGACCTCGCCCGGCTTCAGCGCATCCATCGCGCGCTCGAACTCGGGCACCGTATCACCGGGATAGATCCAGCCAAGATCGCCGCCCTTGGATGCGGACAGGTCATTTGAAAACAGTTTTGCCAGGTCTTCGAACTTCGCAGCGTTATTGTCGAGCCGCTGTTTCAGTTCCACCAGCTTGCGCCGCGCATCTGCGGCAGTAACGATCTGGTTGGTCTTGATCAGGATATGCCGCGCACGCGTCTGCTGTATCGATGATGCCGCCGCACTACCACCTTTCATGACGCTCGCGCCGCGTTTACCGGTCACCTTAATGATGTGGAAACCGTTCGCGCTCTTGATGACAGGCGACACGTCACCCTGGTTAAGGCTGGCGACTGCAGTGACGAACAGCTCCGGCAGGCGATCCTGGTTACGCCATCCGAGCTCGCCACCGTTCAGTGCGTCGCTCGAATCGGAATAGGTTGCGGCGAGCTTCGCGAAGTCGCCGCCGGCTTTGATCTGCTGCATTACCTGTTCGGCACGCTGGCGCCGCGTCGCGATTTGCTCCGGCGACGCATTCTCCGGAATGCGCACGAGGATTTGTGACAGGTTGTATTCCTGCAGGGCTTGCGTGTTTCCGCGTTCGGCCACCAGGTAGTTCTCTACTTCGGATTCGCTGATCTGGATCTTGTTGTCGACCTCGCGTTCGCGCAGCCGCTGCATCAGGATTTCTTCACGGATCTCTTCGCGGAAGCGATTGAACGGAGTGCCTTCGCGCTCGAGCTGGTTGCGGAAATCCTGCAGCGACAACTTGTTTTGTTCGGCGATCCGGGAAACCGCGCGGTCCAGCATCGTGTCGTCGACGCGAATGCCATATTCCTTTGCCAGCTGCAGCTGTGCGCGGTCGACGATCATGCGTTCCAGCAGCTGGCGCTGGAATTCGGCCGGCGGCGGCAGCGCCACACCCTGGTTGCGCAGACGGCGTTCCACCATGCGCAGGCGCTCCTGCAATTCATGCCGTGTGATCACTTCATTATTGACGACTGCAATGATCGCGTCGGCGAGTTGGGGGCCCACCGGGGGGGCTTTCGCGGAAGGCTGGGCGCTCAACTGGGGAGACGCTTTCAGCTGTGCCGATGCCAGTGGCAACGCACCAACGGTTGCACACGTCAGGATTACCGCAAGCTTGATGCATCGGATCGGATGGGTGTGAAAAGTTGTCATGGGTACCATGCTTTATCAAGGGTTACTCGGCCTGTTTATCAACTGGTAGCCGGGGATGCTGGTTTGCAGCGCTTCCAGCGGATTGGAGCCGAGCCGTGTCAGTCCATTCAGTTCAAGCTGGAAGAAAATTGTCGAGGTGGCTTTTCCTGTCGCAGTCGGAATGCGCTGGCTGACCAGGCGGAACACCCAGCAGTCTGCCTTATATTCCATGCCTAGCAAGCCTTCCGCGACCTTGCTGTCCTGCAGGGAGTAGTTTATACGCCCGACGCCGTACCAGCGGTCCGCCAGCGGCCATTGCGCGGAAACATCCACCTGCTCCAGCCGGTTCGGTACATCGCGTCGATAGATCAGGTTAAGCACCTTCTTCGGCGCCGGCTGCCACCTTACACCGTAATTGGCGCGCCGCGTACTTCCGAGGCTCTGGTCGTACTGGACATTGCCGTCCACCGTGACGGTCGAGGTCAGTCGTCCGGAAGCCGACAGCAGCAGGTCGGATTGACTCTCGTTGCGCGGCGGCCCCTGGAGGGTCACCCGCTGGTCATTGAAATAGTAGCGCTGGCCGATGGCAAGCCGCATACGCTCCGCACCGCTGGGCTCGATGTAACGCGAAACCAGCGCCGCGGTCAACTGGTTGGCGTCGCTGATACGGTCGTTACCGACGAAGCGGTTTTCGCTGAAGAGTTGCGCGAAACTGAGGTCGGCCTCAGCCGTATCGAAGTTCGGGAAAGCGCTCTGGTCGCGATACGGCGTATGGACATAAAACAGTCGCGGCTCCAGCGTCTGTGTCATCGGCTGCTTGAAGAACTGGGCATCGCGTTCAAAGACCAGGCCGCTGTCGACCGAGAACGTCGGCAGCACGCGATTTAACTCGCCGGGCGCGCCCGGAAGCGGATTGTCAAGGTTATACCGGCTTGCGTGCAGCGATAATTTCGGCGTGACGAAATAACCCGGATGGAGCATCGGGTAGGCAATCCTCGGATTCACAAACAGGCGGTCGCCCCGGATCATGTCGCGGTGCCAGAAACGCGTCATTTCCGCTCCGGCGCCGAAGTCAAATCCATTCACGTCCTGCCGCCCGGTGTTGAACGACAGCTGGGGCAAACGATCATAGGGGCGCTGGATAGGCGCCAGCGGATCCTGCAGCACCTGGTAATTCGATGCGCGGGCCGTGGCATTCCAATACTGCCCCCCGTAATTGAGATTCACGTCACGCAGCAGCAAGCGTTGCGATGCCTGGGTGATCGTCCGCGAAAAATCTTCCGGGTAGCGGTCATCGGAAGCCGAATTGATGTTCCACGCGTACCACAAACCAGGGGTCAGCGTCTGTGTATGGGTGGATGCCAGCGCATACCGGTCGGTCTTGGTCTGCCTATCGTTCGGCAGTACTTCGACCCTGGTCTGACCGGCGTACGTCTCACCCAGGTAACGGCCCTCTGCGCCAAGCTGCACGCCCCTGCGCGCGATCAGGCGCGGGTAGAGCGTGAGATCGCGGTTGGGTGCGATGTTGAAGTAATAAGGAACGATGACGTCGAGACCACCCTTGTTGCTGGTGCCGATCGTCGGTGGCAACCAGCCGCTCTTGCGTGCATCCGACAAGGGGAAGGACATCGCCGGTGTCGCAAGGATCGGCACGCCCTTGAAATACACGACGGTCTTGGTTGCGGTGCCGACATCGCGTCCGGAATCCAGGTTCAGCGTACTCGCCTTCAGGTACCAGTCGGGGTCCGGCCCCTCGCACGTGCTGTAGGTGCCATCTGTCACCCTGGCGCGGTCCTCCGCTTCAAAATCAATGCGTTCAGCACCGCCCTGCGCGTTGTTTTTTTGAAGCCGGTAAGCCGGGTTCAATACGTAGCCCTTGCCTTCGTCGATCCTCAGCTTCAGCTCATCGCCGGTATAGGTATCGCCGAAGCGCTCCATGCGCACATTGCCGACCGCTTCCACTTCATCCTCGGGAATGCGGTAGGTGGCCTTGTCGGAATTGATCCTGGTGGCGCCACGCGTGACTTCCGCATCGCGCTCGAGAATGATCTCGCGGTCCGGGCGGCCGCTCATGCGTTCCGCGCTGACGGTTGCCGGTTCGTTTTTTTCGTCCGCTTTTACTTGCTGGGCGGGGGCTTGCGCCAACGCGAACGTCGGCGCCGAAGCAGCAGCGACGGCCGCAGTCAGGAGACGAAGTAAACGTTGTGAAGGTGGAAATGCTCGATACCGGATCATGAAAAGAAGGGTTGGCAGGCGCTTTTTTGAGATGAATCCCTTATTATATGGGAACTCACTGTCCTCAAACCGATTCCAGATTGTTTCATGTCTTTACACACTCCTCCCGATGTTCGCCTGACCCAGTTAAAACAATGGCTCGCTGATTTGCCCGACACGCCGGCGCAGCCTGAATCGATCAGGCCCGCGTCTGCCGATGCCAGCTTCCGCCGCTACTTCCGCGTCGACGCCTCGCAAGGTTCCGACACGTACATTGTCATGGACGCGCCGCCGCCGCAGGAAAACGTGCGCCCTTTCATCCATGTGGCCGAAGTCTTCGGCGGGACCGGGGCATCCGTGCCGCACATCCTGCATCAGGATGTCGAGCGTGGCTTCCTGCTGCTATCCGACCTGGGCTCGACCACCTATCTGAACCAGCTCAACCAGGACAGCGCGCACAAGCTGTACACGGACGCGATGGACGCGCTGATACTGATCCAGGCGCAGAGCAAGCCGGATGTATTGCCTGAATATGATCGTGCATTGTTGCTGCGCGAACTAATGCTGTTTCCCGAGTGGTACATCGGCAAACACCTCGGCGTCACGCTGAGCGAGAAGCAAACTGCGGACCTGAATAAAGTATTCGATGCACTGCTCGCCAACAATCTGGCGCAGGGCCAGGTCTATGTGCACCGCGACTACCACTCGCGCAACCTGATGGTCCTGCCGCAAGGAAATCCGGGCATCCTCGATTTCCAGGACGCAGTATATGGACCGATCACCTATGATTTGGTTTCCTTGCTGCGCGACGCATACATCCAGTGGGATGAGGAAATGGTGCTGGACTGGGTCATCCGCTACTGGGAGCGCGCCAAGCGCGCGGGGCTGCCGATCAATCCTGATATCGATGCGTTCTACCGGGATTTTGAATTCATGGGCCTGCAGCGCCACATCAAGGTGCTCGGCATCTTCGCGCGCCTCTATCACCGCGATGGCAAGGATGCTTACCTGAAAGACCTGCCGCTGGTGATGGACTACACGCTCAAGGCCGCCCGCCGTTACAAGGAACTGGCGCCTCTGGTGCGATTGCTGGATGAACTGGAAGCCAAAGGCCCGCAAGTCGGCTATACCTTTTAACGCTACACTGGCATCTCCGGCAGTGACAACCGCATACTGGAACAGCAAACGATGAAAGCCCTGATTTTTGCCGCCGGCCGCGGCGAACGGATGCGCCCGTTGACCGACAACTGCCCCAAGCCCCTGCTGAAAGTGCGGGGCCGGCCATTGATCGCCTGGCATATCCTCAACCTGGTAAAAGTCGGCATCACCGATATCGTGATCAACCATGCGCATCTCGGCCACATGATCGAAGAGGCGCTGGGCGACGGCAAGCAATTCGGCGCCTCGATTGCCTACTCCGCCGAAGGAACGGCGCTCGAGACTGCGGGCGGCATCGCCAAGGCGCGGCACCTGCTGGGCGACGATCCCTTCGTCGCGATCGCGGGCGATATCTATAGTCCGTATTTCAATTTTGAGCAGGTCAAGACGGCGCTGCACGACAATGACGTGTGGGGCAATCCGCATGCGCCCGAAAAGCGCGATGTGGCCTGGCTGTACCTGGTCAAGAACCCGGCGCACAACCTCAAGGGCGATTTTGCGCTGAACAGTTTTTCCGTAGCCAATGAAGGCGAGCCGCGCCACACGTTTTCCGGCATCGGTGTCTATCGGCCGGAAATCTTCAACCATATCGAACCCGGCCAGTCGGCCCAGATCGCACCGATCCTGCGCGAGTACGCCGCGCGCGGACAAGTCGGCGGCGAACTTTTCCGCGGCGACTGGACCGACGTCGGTACGCCCGAACGACTGGCGCAGCTGAATGCGCCTATACAAGAAGGAGCAGGCTGATGAAATCCTATGCTGCCCGACGCGCAGGCCTGATGGCCCAGATGCGGGCTAAAGGCGGCGGCGTCGCCATCATCCCCACCGCGCCTGAAGTGATGCGTAATCGCGATGCGGATTATCCCTATCGCCACGACAGCTACTTCTATTACCTTTCAGGCTTTACCGAACCGGAAGCAGTGATTGTGCTGGTCGCCGGCCAGACCAACCGGTCGATACTTTTCTGCCGCGAGAAGAACCTGGAACGCGAAATCTGGGACGGCTATCGCTACGGGCCGGAAGCGGCTCGCGAAAAATTCGGCTTTGATGCAGCGTTCCCGATCGAAGCCCTGAATACCGAAATGCCCGGCCTGATCGCCAATACTCCGGCGCTGTTCTACGCGCTGGGCAGCGACGCCAAGCTCGACGCACAAGTGCAGGAATGGTTGCAAGCGGTACGCATGCAAGGACGCGCGGGCGTCAGCGCACCGGCCACCATGCATGATGTTAATGTGCTGCTGGACGAAATGCGACTGTTCAAGGATGCGGAAGAAGTCGCCATCATGAAGCGCGCCGCTGCCATCTCGGCTGAAGCGCATCGGCGCGCGATGCGCACCTCCCGCCCCGGATTGCGCGAGTATCAGCTGGAAGCCGAACTGTTGCATGAATTCCGTCGCCAGGGCTCACAATTCCCGGCCTATGGCTCGATCGTCGCCACCGGCAGCAACGCCTGCGTGCTGCACTATCGCGCCAGCGACGCCGAAATCAAAGACGGCGACCTGGTGCTGATCGATGCCGGCTGCGAACTCGATGGATATGCGTCCGATATCACGCGCACATTTCCGGCCAACGGCAAATTCAGCGGACCACAAAAAGCGCTGTATGAAATCGTGCTGGCCTCGCAAGCCGCCGCGATCGCGGAGACCAGGCCCGGCAAGCGTTTCATGGACGGCCATGATGCGGCCGTGCGCGTGCTGGCGCAAGGCATGCTCGACACCGGCCTGCTCGACAAGGACAAGGTGGGCTCGCTCGAAGACGTGATCGAAAAAGGTGCGTACCGCCAGTTTTATATGCACCGTACCGGCCATTGGCTCGGCATGGATGTGCATGACGTCGGCGAGTACCGGGAATCGTTGGGTGCGGCCGACGAAAAGCCGTGGCGCAAACTCGAGCCCGGCATGGTGCTCACCGTCGAACCGGGCATTTATGTGCGCCCCGATGCAGGCGTTCCGGAACAGTTCTGGAACATCGGCATCCGCATCGAGGACGATGCGCTGGTCACGGACAACGGTTGTGAAATCATCACCATCGACGCGCCGAAAAGCGTGGCTGATGTCGAAGCGGTGATGAAACAATAAAGTCCGACCATGGCAGCAGACTTCGATATCGCCATCAGCGGCGCCGGACCGGTAGGTCTGGCGCTTGCACTGCTTCTGGTTAAACGCGGGATTCCCGCCACGCGCATCGCGCTTATCGATGCGAAACCGGTCGAGCAGGCAGTCAGGGATCCACGCTCAATCGCACTCTCCTACGGCAGCCGGCAGATCCTCCAGGAAGTCGGCGTATGGCCGGTGGCTGCCGATCCAATCCACCAGATCCATGTATCGCGTCGCGGCCACTTTGGCCGCACGATGATCGACCGTGATGAGTATGAGTTGCCGGCGCTGGGCTATGTGACCCGCTACGGCCTGCTGGTCAATGCGCTGGCGACGGCGGTGAAGCGGACCGACGTGGTATCCATGCGACCGGCGCAGCTGACCTCGTTCGCGGAGCGCGAGGACCATGTTGAGATGCACTTCTCCGAAGGCATTCCCTATGCCGCACACATCATGGTGCAAGCCGAGGGTGGACTGTTCCAGGATCAAGGCGCAAAGTCACTGCGCCGCGACTATGAGCAGACTGCCGTCGTAGCCGAAGTCAAAACCAGCGCGCCTGTTCCACACCGCGCGTTCGAGCGATTCACCGATGGAGGCCCGCTTGCGTTATTGCCGCTTGATGATGGCTACGCATTGGTCTGGTGCATGCGACCCGACGACGCTTCAAGATTGCACGCGCTAACCGATACCGCTTTTCTCGCTGAACTGGGGCAGGCCTTCGGTTCCCGCGTCGGCCGCTTCACCGGTGTTACGCAGCGCAGTCTTTTCCCGTTGGGTCTCAATGCGCATCCGGCGACTTCGGCAAGAACTGTCGCCATCGGCAATGCCGCCCAGACGCTGCATCCGGTGGCAGGACAAGGGTTGAATCTCGGCTTGCGCGATGCGATGGTGTTGGCGCGCCTGCTGTCCGAGGAATTTTCACCCGCGATGCTGGAGCGCTTTGCGATTAGCCGCCGCACCGATCGCAGCCTCACCATCCGCCTGACCGATACCATGGCGCGCGTGTTTTCGAGCGCGCCGGACGGCGCGCCATCGCAAGCGATGCTCGGCCTGTCACTTGGCCTCATCGATGTATTCAAACCGGCCAAGCGCGTGCTGGCCGAGCAGATGATGTTCGGCCGAAGATAGAGCGGATTTTCATATCACTGTAGGGGCCGCGCAGTCCCGGGAACCGATTGAATGCCGGGCACCGAAATCCGTCGTAGCGCCGTTACGGCAAGCAGTTGTAACAGCGCACGCGGCCGGTTACCGGGACCCCCCGGAGGGTTTGTCGGATCGCCGCACTGGTCAAACGCGGCTCCCTGACACTGACATGAAATCCGCTCCAGATAGAAAAGAGCCGCGCGGGTTTGCACCGGCGCGGCCTCTCTGTATCAGTAAAACTGGCGAATTACGAGACCGCCTTCACCATCTCTTCGATCACTTTCTTCGCATCGCCGAACACCATCATGGTCTTGTCCATGTAGAACAGTTCATTGTCGAGACCGGCATAACCGGACGCCATCGAACGCTTGTTGACGATCACGTTTTTGGCCTTGTAGGCTTCCAGGATCGGCATGCCGGCGATCGGCGATTTCGGATCCTTGGCCGCCGGGTTGACCACGTCGTTCGCACCCAGGATCAACGCCACGTCGGCCTGGCCGAATTCGCTGTTGATGTCTTCCATCTCGAATACCTGGTCGTAGGGCACTTCCGCTTCCGCCAGCAACACGTTCATGTGGCCGGGCATGCGGCCCGCCACCGGGTGGATCGCGAATTTCACCGTGACGCCGCGCTCGCTGAGTTTCTCGGCCAGTTCCTTTAACGCGTGCTGGGCACGTGCTACTGCGAGACCATAACCCGGCACAATGATGACGGTTTCAGCATTGCTCATCAGGAATGCCGCATCGTCGGCTGAACCGGTTTTGACATTGCGTTGCTCTTGCGAGCCGCCTGCCGCCGCGGCGGAAGTATCTCCGCCAAAGCCGCCCAGCAGCACATTGAAGAACGAACGGTTCATCGCCTTGCACATGATGTACGACAGGATCGCACCCGAGGAACCCACCAGCGAACCGGCGATGATCAGCATCGAGTTATTCAGCGAAAAGCCGATACCGGCAGCAGCCCAGCCGGAGTAGCTGTTCAGCATCGACACCACCACCGGCATGTCGGCGCCGCCGATCGGGATAATGATCGAGACACCGAGGATGAATGCAAGCACCGTCATCAGGATGAACGGCAACCACGCCTGTGTCATCACGAAGATGATGCCGAATCCGACCATCGTCACCGCCAGCACCAGGTTCACGAAGTGCTGCCCCTTGAACACGACCGGCGCGCCCTGGAACAGGCGAAACTTGTATTTGCCCGCCAGCTTGCCGAACGCAATGACCGAACCGGAGAAGGTGATCGCGCCAACAAAGGTACCGATGAACAATTCTATGCGGTTACCTAGCGGGATCGGTTCGCCGGGACCGGCGATATTGAAGGCCCATGGCTCCGACACTGCGGCCACCGCAATACAGACTGCGGCCAGGCCGATAAGCGAGTGCATTGCCGCCACCAATTCCGGCATCTTGGTCATTTCGACCCGCTTTGCCAGTATGGTGCCCACAGTGCCGCCGACCACCATCCCCACCAGCACCAGCGGAATGCCTATGCCGCCGGCGCCGATGCCCTCCGACTTGAGTTTGTAGATCAGGGCAAAAGTGGTGGCGACGGCAATCGCCATGCCGCTCATGCCGAACACGTTGCCGCGTCGCGCGCTGGTCGGATGCGAGAGGCCTTTAAGCGCCTGGATGAAGCAAACCGACGCGACCAGGTACAGCATCGTAACCATGTTCATGCTCATGGTTTTACTCCCTCTGCGATCGCCTTGGGTGCAGCTTTCTTCGGCCCCTTCTTCCTGAACATTTCGAGCATGCGTTGCGTGACCAGGAAGCCGCCGAACACGTTGACGGCTGCCAGCGCGACAGCCACTGTGCCCATCACCTGGCCGAGCATCCCCTCGGTCAATGCGGCCGCCAGCATCGCGCCGACGATAATGATCGCGGAGATTGCGTTGGTGACTGCCATCAACGGCGTATGCAATGCCGGCGTAACAGTCCAGACGACGTGATAACCGACGTAAATCGCCAGCACGAAAATGATCAGGTTGGTGACGGTATGACTGACTTCCATGATGTCCTCTCTTAATGACAGGAGCTCAGCATCCGCCCCAATTTGCTTCGATTATGATTCGACTATTTTTTCAGACCGGTGATCTGGTTTTTTTCATCGACAAACACGATCTTCGGCACATATGTTTCGACCTCGGTCTCGTTCATCGGGGCAAACGTGCAGATGATGAGCAAATCGCCGAGATGCGCGCGGCGGGCCGCTGCGCCATTGAGCGAGATCTCGCCGCTGCCGCGCTTGCCCTTGATGGCATAGGTGGAAAAGCGCTCGCCATTATTGATGTTGTACAGGTCTATTTTCTCGAATTCACGGATATCCGCTGCTTCCAGCAGGTTCTCGTCGATGCCGCATGACCCTTCATAATGGAGGTCACACTGGGTGACCGTCGCGCGATGGATCTTGGCGCGAAGCATGATACGTTGCATTTCTGTTTCCCGTTTCTGTTGTAAATCTACTTGCGCAGTACGACGCCGTCTTTGCACACGAGTGTCGCAGCGACGATTTCATCATCCAGGCCAATGACAAGTTGGCCTTCCTTGTCGATGACCAGCTTCAGGAAGTCGATCACGTTACGAG
>JAQGMD010000002.1 GCA_028292565.1 Burkholderia sp.
GGATCGAGGACATCCGCAAGGAACTGCGGCGGCCCAATATTAATGCCGAGCGACGCGGTTTTCTGCTCGGCGAGATGGAACGACTGATCGACCGGAAGCAGGACACTGGCGGACGGCAGGTAGCGCTGCAACGCGAAATGGATATTGCGCAGCAAAGGCTGGCCGTCAGGCTGCGCGAGATGGGACGCTGAGCGCCCGGCGTCCGTAGCCGGTCATTAGACTTCAGACCCAATAGCCGGTAGACTTTACGGCTTTTCGCAAGCGCCCACCATGTCTTCCATTTCCGATCTGCCGACCGACGACGTCAGCGACTCCGCAGTTCCCGCAGCACGCAACGCGTCGAGCGAGCTGATCGCCCGCGAAGTAGCCCGGCGGCGCACTTTTGGCATTATTTCCCACCCCGACGCCGGCAAGACCACGCTGACCGAAAAGCTGTTGCTGTTCTCGGGCGCCATCCAGCTTGCCGGTACGGTGAAAGCACGAAAGAGCGGGCGGCACGCGACCTCGGACTGGATGGAAATCGAAAAGCAGCGCGGCATCTCGGTTGCCAGCTCGGTCATGCAGTTCGAGTACCGCAACCACGTGGTCAACCTGCTCGACACGCCGGGCCACCAGGATTTTTCCGAAGATACCTACCGGGTGCTGACCGCCGTCGACTCGGCGCTGATGGTGATCGACGCCGCCAAGGGCGTGGAAGCGCAAACCATCAAGCTGCTCAACGTCTGCCGGATGCGCAACACCCCCATCATCACGTTCATGAACAAGATGGACCGCGAGACCCGCGATCCGCTTGAACTTCTGGACGAGCTCGAGTCGGTGCTCGACATCCAGTGCGCGCCGATCACCTGGCCAATCGGCATGGGCAAGTCCTTCCGCGGCGTCTACCACCTGCTGCGCGATGAAATCATGCTGTTCGCCGCCGGCAGCGAGAAGGCCGACCAGACCTTCGAAGTGATCAAGGGCATCGACAATCCGCGCCTGGCCGAGATGTTCCCGCTCGAGATCGAGCAGTTGAAGATGGAAGTCGAGCTGGTGCATGGCGCGTCCCATCCGTTCGACCTCGACGCTTTCCTGTCTGGCAAGCAGACGCCGGTGTTCTTCGGTTCGGCCATCAATAACTTCGGCGTCCGTGAAATCCTCAATGCGTTGCTCGATTGGGCACAGCCGCCGCGCGAGCGCGACGCGACTGTCCGCGCCGTAGCACCGTCGGAAGTGCCGTTCACCGGCTTCGTGTTCAAGATCCAGGCCAATATGGACCCGGCGCACCGCGACCGGATTGCCTTCCTGCGGGTTTGCTCGGGCCGTTTCGAACGCGGCATGAAGATCAGGCACTTGCGCCTGAACCGGGACATCAAGCTTTCCAGCGTGGTGACCTTCATGGCGTCGTCACGCGAGCAGGTCGAGGAAGCCTATGCCGGCGACATCATCGGCTTGCCCAATCACGGCAACATGCAGATCGGCGACAGTTTTTCCGAAGGCGAGATGCTGCAGTTCACCGGCATACCGTATTTCGCTCCCGACTTCTTCCGGGCCGTGCGGATACGCAATCCACTCAAGGTCAAGCAGTTGCACAAGGGTTTGCAGCAGTTGGGCGAAGAGGGTGCGGTACAGGTCTTCAAGCCGGTCAACAGCGGCGACCTGATCCTGGGCGCAGTCGGCGTGTTGCAGTTCGAGGTCGTGGCGAGCCGGCTGCTCAACGAATACGGCGTCGACGCGGTGTTCGAGGGCACCAGCATCAGCAGCGCGCGCTGGATTTCCTGCGATGACAAGCGAGTGCTGGCGGATTTCGAGAAATCGGCGGCCGGCCATAACATCGCCTACGATGCGGCAGGCAATATGGCTTACCTGGCCTCTTCAGGCGTGAACCTGAAGCTGACACAGGAACGCTGGCCAAAAATTACCTTCCATGCAACGCGGGAGCACTCGGTCAAGGTCGGCGACTAAGACTGTCGAACCTGGATCAGGCGCCTGTCCACGGCAGGCCCGCCTTGCACCAGCCGCCGACGGTCTTCCTGTGGCCGTCGGCATCCTTGTCGCCTTCAAAGCCTTCCAGGATGTCATAGGCATGGCGGTAACCATGTTCCGTCGCGAGCTTCGCTGCATGGCGCGAGCGCACCCCGGAGCGGCACAGAAAAAGGAGCACGTCGTCCTTTGCTGCCTGTTGCCCGAGTTGCTGGAGGAATTCCGGATTGGGGGCGCCGCCGGGATAGAACGCCCACTGTATTGCCCCCTGTTTTGCCTCGGGCAGCGCCACCTTGCCGACCCAGTCACGTTCGGCGCTTGTCCTGACATCGATCAGCCGGGCCGTCGGATCCACCTGTAACAACGCATAGGCTTCGTCCGGTGTCACTGCGCCGGCGTAGGGCAAGTTGGCGTCGCGGGCACGGTCGTGGGCTGCTGCAAATATTTCGCCAGGCGTTTTCATGGGGCCTCCAATTTTTCGAAAAAAATTATAACGTGCCTTGCTCATCACGTGCGAATGCTACAAATTGGTGCGAAATGCGCTTCGAAAGGCTGGTTGGCACCAAAATAGTTCAAACTATAAAAAAACGCACCATAATGTAACAAGACGGATCGATTGCCCGATGCACCAATTTGCGCAAGACACGTTTTTTGGCGGGGAAAACAGCAAGGTTAGCAAGACTTGTGAACATTGGCTTTGATCAAGTCGGTGGCATGGAATCTGCTATCATTCCGGCCTGTGTTCGGTCGCAATCCAGGCTTCGTCCCAGCAACACCGGTGCGTGTCCACCCAGCGGACCAACCAACATCAATTTTGCTCAATTTAGGAGATTCGCATGGCAATGACGGCCGCAGAGGTCTTGAAAATGGTGAAAGACAACGAAGTCAAATTCGTTGATTTCCGCTTTGCAGATACACGAGGCAAAGAACAG
>JAQGMD010000024.1 GCA_028292565.1 Burkholderia sp.
ATGCGCGATATATGCAAGAGCTTCTGGTAGTCGATTGTTGGGCTTTTGGGGCCGTCTTCAGAGTCGGACATAGATTCTTGCCGTAGTTCACGGAAAACGCGTTTAAACGCGATTGAGAGAGCCTGGGCGGCACCGACCGCTACAGACACATTGGGCGTGCAGAGACTTCGGTAAATCTCAGCCAGGCCGAAATGATGCCGGAGGTCGGGCGGTATTGCAATTCGGAAATGCAATATGCCGGACCGGGCGCGATGAAGGTGGGAGGGGAGCTTGAACGCCATTTCTGTACCGTGCTTGGGGTGATCACTTGGGGTGATGAGCCAGGCCCGACGGTCAGAAACGACAAAACCGCTGAAGGATCAGCGGTTTAGCGTATTCGTGGTGGAGGCGGCGGGAATCGAACCCGCGTCCAGAAGTACTCTACAGACAGTTCTACATACTTAGCCTTGCCATTTGATTTAATCCAGACGCCGCGGACAGGCACGCTACGGCTGGACGAGTCACCTAAATTTAACTTCATGCCAAGTAACCCGACATGTCGCGATTCCCTGTAAATGACTCTGCTGTTGTTGCCAACCCACCCCAGAGACCCGGTGGTGCAGAGCTAGCGGGTTATTAAGCCACTAGGGGTATACGCATTTGGCTCTTAGCTGTTAACTGCGAGCTTTGGTGCGTACATATCTTCGTTTGCATTTAAGCATTTTCCGGTTGGATTTACGAGGTGACCAGCCCTCGGTATGCCCTGCGCTGCTTTGCAACCCCTGTCGAAGCCAGGTCGCCCCCGTAAGCAGTTCGGTATTGTACCGCAGAAGATGCGGCTGCCTCGCCGCCTTTCAAGAGGCAATTTGCGGAATCAGGTTTAGTAATCCCATCGGCGAAGCAGCAATTGCATCTGCATTCCATTGCGTCGGGCCATCCGTGCCGCAATAGCCCCACGCGGCGGCGATGGTGACCATGCCGGACGCGCAACCGGCCTGGATATCGCGCATGTCATCACCTACATACCAACATTGAGTCGGTGAAATATCCAGGCGCTGCGCCGCTTCCAGCAATGGCGCAGGGTGCGGCTTGGGATGCGGCGTAGTGTCGCCCGACACGATGCAGCCAGCGTGGCCGAGGCCAATCAGCGGTACCAATGCATCGGTAAAGCGCATCGCCTTGTTGGTAACGATGCCCCAGCGTATGCCTGCCGCCTCCAGGCTATCGAGAAGCGCCGGAACGCCATCGAACAGCCGGCTATGGACTGCAATGGAGGCCGCGTAATAATCGAGGAAAGCAATGCGCAGCGCTTCATACTCTTCCGCCTCCGGACCCAGCCCCAGCCCGGCGCCGATCAACCCACGTGCGCCGGCTGACGCAAAAGGTCTCAGGCTTTCATAAGGTGCCGGCGCCATTCCACGGCTAGCCCGCAGCTTGTTCAGGGCGGCGGCCAGGTCGGGCGCCGTATCGGCGAGCGTGCCATCGAGGTCGAACAAAATGGCTTTCGGTCGAACCGAAAAAACGTCAGTCGTCATTTTCGCCTGTTCAAATGGCCGGACGGATGGCCGCGGCGAGGTAATTGACGCTGGTGTCCTGGTTCAACGAATAGACCTTGGTCAGCGGATTGTAGGTCATGCCCTTGAGCGCTTCCAGGTTCAAGGCGCTGTTGCGGATGTACTGTGCAAGTTCGGCTGGTGTAATGAACTTTGCGTAGTCATGCGTACCTTTCGGCAACAGGCGAAGGATATATTCGGCGCCCAGCACGGCAAACAGGTAGGACTTGGGATTCCGGTTGATCGTGGAAAAAAATACATGGCCGCCGGGCTTCACCAGCGCAGCGCAGGCGGAGACGACGGCCGACGGGTCCGGCACATGTTCAAGCATTTCCATGCAGGTAACCACATCGAATTTGCCGGGTTCTCGCGCAGCCATGCCCTCTGCAGAAATCAGTTCGTACTTCACCTGAACGCCACTTTCAAGGCTGTGCAGGTCAGCCACTTTCAACGCCTTTTCCGAGAGGTCGATGCCAGTCACATTCGCGCCCTTGCGCGCCATGGATTCGGCCAATATGCCGCCCCCGCAACCAATATCCAGAACATTCTTGCCGGCCAATGGAGCCCGGCCATTGATCCACTCAAGTCTTAGTGGATTGATTTCATGCAAAGGACGGAATTCGGAGCTTGGGTCCCACCATCGGTGGGCAAGGTCGCTAAATTTCTGCAGTTCTAGGGGATCGGCATTCTTAAATGGAATGATAAAGAAAAATCAGCAGGACTGCTGCCGTCTTCGACAAGGAATAACCTGGCTAGGATCCCACGTTAAATCAAGGGCATAAAAAAACCCCGCCGAAGCGGGGTTATTAAAGCAGAGTCGATTACCTGTTGCGGGTACCAACAACTTCGATTTCAACGCGACGGTTCTTGGCGCGGCCAGCGGCAGTCTTGTTGTCTGCAACTGGTTGCTTCTCGCCCTTGCCTTCGGTGTAGACGCGGTTGGCTTCGATGCCACGGGACACCAGATAGGCCTTGACGGCTTCAGCACGACGGACCGACAGACGCTGGTTGTAAGCGTCGGTACCGATCGAGTCGGTGTGGCCAACTGCGATGAAGACTTCCAGATTCATGCCTTGCAGCTTGGAGGTCAGGTCGTTCAGTTTTGCCTTGCCATCTGGTTTCAGTACGGACTTGTCGAAGTCGAAGAACGTATCGGCAGCGAAAGTGACTTTCTCAGAAGTAGGAGCAGGTGCGGGAGCTGGGGCGGGTGCTGGTGCCGGAGCTGGCGCTGGTGCCGGAGCGGGAGCCTGGGCTTGGACGAGAGGGCCGTCGCAACCTGGAACTGCGTCAGCCGGAGTCCAGTAGCCAGTGCGCCAGCACAGACCAAACGGATCGCGCACGATCACGCCTCGGGAATCCTGCACATACGCGCTGTTCGGCTTTTTGGCCTGAATATCAGTAACCACTTGCGCGGATGCAGAAAAAGCCACGACTGCGGACGCAGCGAAGACGAGTTTTCCTAATTTATTCATGTTTCTCCTCTCGGGTG
>JAQGMD010000029.1 GCA_028292565.1 Burkholderia sp.
AATTAACGAGTGCGCTGAGCCAGCGGCTTACAGGCCGGAAGGAGAATCCCCATGACAGACGTAACCGTGGAAGTCACCACACAATTGTTAGAGGCGTTCGCCGATGCATGGAATCGGCATGATGCGCACGCACTTATGTCTTTCATGACGCCCGATTGTGTTTTCGAGTCGTCCGCGGGAACAGACATATGCGGCACGCGATATCAAGGTGCGGAGTCTGTGCGCGCCGGTTATATGCAAGTCTGGACAACTTTTCCGGACGCGCACTGGAGCAACGCACGCCATATTGTGTGTGGCGATCGCGGCCTATCAGAATGGACGTTCACGGGTACAGGCGGTGATGGCGCGCGCGTCGAAGTGCATGGCTGCGATCTGTTCACGTTTCGGGACGGGAAGATTGCGCTGAAAGACTCCTATCGCAAGAACCGTCCGCCTCTTGCAAGCGCGAGGTCTTGAGATTCGTGCCGACACTCCCCTGTAATCAACGCCGACCACTTCGCGACAGAAAAATACTCGTTCACGTTTCTGCCAGCGGAACAGGCACTTGACCAACATCAAGCTGCTTGACCGCTTCGGTCTGCGTCTTCGCCTTATGAAAGTCCCTTAAAGAATCGGCGCGGCGCACTACCATGCGCGTCTCGGGTGGTAATAGATGCACCTTGCCCAGGTCCTTTCGCGTCGCTCGTCCATGTTCACGCAGTTCAATGTGTACTGCCGCACAGAACATGTCCCTGCTTGCCGGTATTCTTCGCGCAAATCAGTTACGCAAGATACCGACACAAGGAACCATGTCAAATTCAAAATTTTTACCATTCGTGCTGCTGGCGCTAAGCCAGGGCGTCTTCGCCCAGCAGCCTCCGACCGGCGGCAGCCAGTTGCAGCAAATTCCTTCGGCGCCGATTCCGCCAAAGGCGCCGCCAAAGCTGGAAGTCGCGCCGGGCGCCGTGCCTGCCAGCCCGACCGCCGATACGGTAAAGATCACCGTCAACAAATTGAACGTGACCGGTGCGAAGGTCTATTCCGAAGCCGAGCTGGTCGCGCTGACCGGGTTCGTGCCGGGAAGCGAACTGACACTTTCCGATCTGCGCGCCATGGCCTCGAAAATCACGCGCCACTACAACCGGGATGGCTATTTTGCTGCCCAGTCTTTTCTGCCTGCCCAAGATGTCAAGGGCGGAGCAGTAACGATCGAGGTGATCGAGGGCCGCTATGGCAAGGTCATCCTGCAAAACCGGTCGAACCTGTCCGATGATGTGGCCAACAGCAGGCTCGCCGGAATCGACAGCGGCTCACTGGTCGCTTCCGGTCCGCTGGAGAACCGGCTTCTCCTGCTTTCAGACCTTCCCGGCATCAAGGTCAAATCAACCCTGGTTCCAGGCGCTTCAGTGGGCACATCCGATCTGATCGTGGACCTCGATCCGGGCAAGCCCGTTTCAGGGAGCATAGATGCGGACAATGCCGGCAACCGCTACACCGGGGAATACCGCGTCGGAGCAACGGTGAACTTGAATAACCCGGCAGGCCTCGGCGATGTCGCTTCGTTGCGCGTGCTGACCTCCGGGCCCGGACTGAGCTATGCCCGCGCCTCTTACCAGATGCCATTCGGAAGGGCGACGGCAGGCGTCGCGTACAGCTATCTGAGATATTCGCTCGGCCGCGAGTTTGAAAGCCTGGGCGCCCACGGCACCGCGCAGGTTGCCAGCGTCTACGGCAGCTATCCGCTACTCCGCTCCCGCAATACCAATCTTTACGCGCATCTCGTATTCGATGCCAAAACCTTTCAGGACAAGGTTGACGCGACATCGTCGGTCACCGACAGGAAAGTCAAGTCGTTGACCACGAGTCTGGTAGGCGACCATCGGGACGGCTTTGCCGGCGGCGGCGTGACCGGCGCCACAGTGGCCTGGACGACCGGCGACCTGGAGATACAGACGCCTGCGGTGCGCTCCTTCGATGCCGTGACCGCGCAAACCGAGGGCCGTTACAACAAGCTCGCATTGAGCGCGATGCGTCTGCAGGCCGTGACCGAAACCATTTCGCTGTACGGTGCCATCAGCGGACAAGTCGCCTCCAAAAATCTCGACGTGTCGGAAAAGATGGCGCTGGGCGGCATGGATGGCGTCCGCGCCTATCCTACAGGCGAAGCCTACGCGGACCAGGGTTACCTGATGACCCTCGAAGCCAGGATGATGCTTCCAAAATTCTCGCAGCAGATGCCTGGGCAGATGCAGCTCATCGCTTTCGTCGACAGCGGCACTGTGAAGGCCAGCAAGAACCCCTGGACTGGCGGTTCCGACAGCAGGACCCTGAGCGGCGCCGGTGTCGGACTCAACTGGACCGATCCGGGAAATTTTTCGGTAAGGACTTATTACGCACGCAAGCTGGGCAATGAACCCGCGACGTCGGCGCCGGATGCCTCCGGCCGGTTCTGGATACAGGCCGTGAAATATTTCTGAGCATGACCCGGTCCATAAGGATAACGGCTTGCCACGCACTCAAGAATACTGGAGCAACGAAATGAACAACAATATCTACCGCTCGATCTGGAATATCAATACCGGCGCTTTTGTCGCCGTTTCCGAACATGTCAACGTCGCGGGCAAGAAGTCCGCGCTCCACCCAGGAGCCGCAGGAACGGCAGCGCGATTCGTATTCAAAACCCTTTCGGCCTGCATGCTGCTGGCGTTCGGGGTCAATGTCTACGCTCTTCCCGTGGGCGGCGTCGTCGCGCAAGGCGGAGCCGCCATCAGCAGCAGCAACGGTACAACCACCATTCAGCAGTCGACGCCAAACACGGTGATCAACTGGCAGGGCTTCAGCATCGCACCGGGACAGACTGTCCGGTTCGTGCAGCCGAATGCCGCTTCGGTCGCCCTTAACCGGGTGGTGGGCGCCGACCCGTCGAGCATCCTCGGCACGCTTGCCGCCAACGGCAAGGTGTTTCTCGTCAATCCCAACGGCATCCTCTTCGGCCAGGGCGCATCGGTCAACGTTGGCGGTCTAGTCGCATCGACGCTGAACATCACGGACGCTAACTTCATGGCAGGCCGTTACACGTTTACCGGGTCCGGTGACGGAGACGTCGTCAATCAGGGCGCCATCAACGCCGACGGCGGTTATGTCGCCCTGCTGGGAGCGAATGTGAGCAATCAGGGCGTGATCTCGGCCAGGCTCGGAACCGTAGCGCTGGCCGCAGGCAAAGCCGCGACATTCGATATGGCCGGCGATGGGCTACTCAACATCGTGGTGAACCAGGGCGCGGTGAACGCGTTGGTCGAGAACGGCGGAATGATCCAGGCCGATGGCGGGCGTGTACTGATGACGGCGCAGGCTGCCGGCGACCTCCTCAAGACAGTCGTGAACAACACCGGCGTGGTTCAGGCACAGACGATCGGGCACCGCGACGGGACGATCCTGCTGCTGGGCGACATGCACAGCGGCACCGTTAACGTGAGCGGAACACTCGACGCCAGTGCGCCCGGCGGCGGCAACGGCGGCTTCATCGAAGCTTCCGCGGCGCGCGTCGTGGTGCAATCGGGCGCGCGTGTGACCACTGCTGCGCCCGCCGGGAAGACCGGCACGTTTCTGATCGACCCGGAAGACTTCACCGTCGGCAGCGGCAGCAGCGACAATATTACCGGCGCGGACCTCAGTGACCTGCTGGTCACCAACAGCGTGATTATCACAACGGCGCCCGGGTCAACGCCTCCTACATCCGGAACCCCGCCCGTAACGAGCCTTTTTACGACCAACGTGGGCAATGGAGACATCAACATCAATGAAGCGGTCGTGTGGACAGCAAGTTCGAGCCCGACGACCCTGACATTGAACGCCGTCCGCGATGTCAACGTGAATGCGGCCGTGACGGCTACCAATGGCAATCTGGTAGCGTGCTGCGGGCGCGATGTCAACGTGAATGCGGTCATTAAGACGACCAATGGAAGCACCTCGTTGAGCGCAGGCCGTGATGTGAATATCAACCGGTCTTCGCTGGCACGAGCGGCCACGCCGACGACGCCGGCCAAGCCGGCAACTGGTGACGCCGCCATGACGGCAACCGATGGCAACATACTGCTGTGCGCTGCACGGGATATCAACATCGACGGGGTACTAACGCTGACAGACGGCAGCACGATCCCGGAGGAAAGCCTCGGCCTTCCTCGTGGCTTGACCATGAATGCGGGCTTCGGCGCAACCGGGCCGGGAGCCGCTGGCGGCACCGTGAACTTCCTCTCCTCGGCGCCATCGACCGTCACGAACGCGCCGGTCGTGATTAACTACAATCCGAGCTCGTATACGACGCCGACCGATTTCTCCGGCAACTTCATCGCCGGCAC
>JAQGMD010000070.1 GCA_028292565.1 Burkholderia sp.
ACCCAGCGAGTATTGGTTGTCAAGCCTGTCGTAAACGCGGTCAAGCAGCGCAACAAAAGTCTGGATCACGCCTGCACCCTCAAGTGCCGACGCAAAGAAAAGCGGCCATGGAGCGGCCGACCAGCGCGCAAGGATCTCCTGCTCGCTGAGGATATCGGCAAGGTCGCGTTTGTTGAACTGCACGACCAGGGGCAATGTGCTGAGGTCGATGCCAAGGATGCCGGTATTCGCAAGCAAATTTTCAAAAGAAACTCCGTTGTTCGTCGCTTGGTGCCGCTGGGAGTCGGCCACGAAAATAACGCCGTCGGCGCGTGACAACAACGCTTTACGCGTGCCGTCATGGATAACCTGCCCAGGCACGGTGAATACTTTGAACTTGACAAGTAAACCTGACGGCGCAGTAAAGCCGAGGGGCAGCAGGTCAAAGAACAAGGTGCGGTCACCCTCTGTCTCAAGCGTCATCATGTCGCCAAGTAGTTCCGGGGCAAGCAAGTCGTGCAGGCGGGTTAAATTGGTCGTCTTGCCTGATAAAGCCGGCCCATAAAAGACAATCTTTATTGTCAGTCGATTACGTTGTTCGTCGAATTCAGCCATCGGTATAGGGCCCTTCCAACGCTGATGCCTGCTGCAGCGCATCTCGCTGCCATTCGCGATGGCGACCGCCGTTCATGCCTCCTCCCATCGTGTGAGAGTGATCATCTGGCCGCGTGACTGGGTCCCCTTTCCCATGCTACGCGAAGCGATTTCATAGCGCGTGCCGTTTAAATCGGCGCGGCACTTTTCACCCTCTTCAACACTGCGCAGGGCATCCATGATCTCTGGCATGATTTGATCGGCTTCATTGCCGAGAATCGACCCGAAGTCCCTGAACAAGGCCTGGGCCGCGACATTGTTGAATACCACGACCTGATCCTCATCCAGGCCAATGACCGGTATCGGCACGTGCTGCAGCGCCTCATGCACGATGTCAATCGTGACTTCGTCGCGTTTGATCTGTTGCTGCTTTAGCTTGAGCACTTCCTCCAGTTGACGATTGGCTTTGGCCAGCTTCTGGTTGGCGGAGCGGACTTCCAGATTCAGCCGTCGATTCTCGTCCCCCATTCCCTTGTTCTGGAACGCTTCACCGATATGCTCCCGTAATTGTGCGTCGTCCCATGGCTTCGTCAGGAACTTGTAGATTGCGCCTTCGTTGACGGCATCGGTGACGGATTGCAACTCGGTAAAACCGGACAACACAATGCGCACCGTCTCCGGATACAGGTTCTTCACCGTGCGCAGGAACTCGACGCCTGTCATGCCAGGCATGCGCTGGTCCGAGACGATGACGTCGACCTGGTTTTGCGCAAGCAGATCGAGGCCTTCCTTGCCGCTGCTTGCCGTGAGAATGGTGTAGTTATCCCGTCGCATCAGGCGCTTTAATGCCGAAAGAATATTTGGCTCGTCATCGACCAAAAGCAGCGTGCGGGGCGGTCTGTGCCTACGCAACAAATGCTCCGGCAACCGCCTGCGTTCAACCAACAGCGTTTCGACCCCGCTTGCCGGAAGTGCTTCGGCAAACAGGTGTCCCTGCATTTCGTCACACATGCTGCGGGAAAGGAATTCGCATTGGGCTTCAGTCTCGACCCCTTCCGCAATTACCCGGATTCCCAAGCTATGTGCCATTGAAATGATCGCATCCGATATCGGTGATTCGTTTGCGTGCACCGTTATCTCTTGCACGAACGACCGATCGATCTTCAGGACATCGATCGGGAAGCGCTTGAGGTAGGAGAGGCTTGAGTAGCCGGTACCGAAGTCATCAATAGACAATTGAACGCCTAATGCCCTGAGCTCATTCAAGACGCGAACGGCTCGTTCGACATCGGTCATCACGAGGCTTTCCGTGAGTTCGATGTCGAGAAAGTTGGCGGCAAGCCCGGTTTCTTCGAGTATGGTCGTGATCGAGCTGACAAGATCGGGCTGGGCGAACTGGCGCGCCGACAGGTTTACTGCGATGCGCACGTCCTGGAACCCTGCGCTCTGCCAAGCTTTGGTCTGCGCACACGCAGTACGGAGTACCCAGGCCCCGATCGGGACGATGAGACCTGTTTCCTCGGCCAGCCCAATGAAGCGGCTTGGTGGAACCATGCCCAGCGTCGGGTGTTCCCAGCGGATCAGTGCCTCCATCCCTACGACGGCGCCCGTGCTCAGATCAAGTTGTGGTTGGTAGTGAAGCACAAATTCGGCGCGATCAAGCGCGTTGCGCAGGGCGGTTTCGATTTCCAGGCGCTCACGGACGCGTTCGTTCATCATGGGCGTATAGAACTGGAAATTGCAGCGCCCGAGTTCCTTGGCGCGGTACATGGCGGCATCGGCGTTTTTAAGCAAATCGGCGGCGGCGGTCCCGTCTTTCGGGTAAAGCGCGATACCGACGCTGCAGCTTACGTAGACTTCGCGCTCGGCAATGCGGAACGGTTCAGCCAACGTTTGCATGAGCCGGCGTACCAACGCCTCGGCGTCTTGCTCACTAGCGATACGTTCCATCACCGCGACGAATTCGTCCCCGCCTTGCCGCGCTACCGTGTCGCCCGCACGAAAGATCTCCTGCAGCCTTTGCGAGATCAGGCACAGCAGTTCGTCGCCCGCCTCATGGCCAAGACTATCATTGACGACCTTGAACCGATCGAGGTCGATGAAAAGGACGGCTGCCATCTCGTTGTCACGGCATGCGTGGACGATCGCTTGCTTCAGCCGGTCCTCGAGCAGAGGCCGGTTGGGTAGCTTGGTGAGAGAGTCGTGGGTCGCCTGGTACTCTAGCTGTGCCTCGTAACGTTTGCGCTCGGTGATGTCGTTTTGCACAGCAACGAAATGCGTCACGCGGCCCGAGGCGGAGATGACTGGTGCGACCGACAGTTCATTCCAGAACAACTGGCCGTCCTTGCGGTAATTGCGCAAGACGACGCGTTTTTCCCGGCGCTCACGCAATGCCGCCTCGACTTCCTGCCAAACCGACTGGTCGGTTTCCAAGCCGAGCAGAAATTCCGGGTTCCTTCCCAATACTTCATCGATGCAA
>JAQGMD010000169.1 GCA_028292565.1 Burkholderia sp.
CCGCGGCGACAAAGAACAACTGATTCAGGCAGTCTTGAATATCGCGCACAATGCGGCGCAGGCCCTGTCCGCGCGCATCAAAACCGGCGATGCGGAACTGATACTGCGAACCCGAGTGGCGCGGCAAGTGACGCTGGCCAAGGTCCGCTACGGGCTGGCATTAGACTTGCATATCATCGACAATGGACCGGGTATCCCGGCCGAGATCCAGGACCGCATTTTTTATCCCCTCGTATCCGGGCGGGACGGTGGAAGTGGATTGGGATTGACACTCGCGCAAAACTTCGTGCAACAGCACATGGGAGTAATTGAGTGCGAGAGTCGTCCGGGATATACGGATTTCAGAATCTTGATACCGCTGCCGTGACCAGGCCGCAGGATCAGCGGAATGCCAAGGAAATATGAAACCAATCTGGATTGTTGACGACGACGAATCAATTCGCTGGGTGCTAGAAAAAGCCCTGGCGCGCGAAAACCTCGCTACGAAAAGCTTCTCCAATGCGCGCGACGCGTTGGACGCGCTGCAAAACGGCGCACCACAAGTGCTCGTTTCCGACATCCGCATGCCAGGCACCTCCGGACTTGAATTGCTGCAGGCTGTCAAAGCGAAGCATCCGGGTTTGCCTGTTATTGTCATCACCGCGTTCTCCGATCTCGATTCCGCTGTAGCGGCATTCCAGGGCGGCGCGTTCGAATATCTCGCCAAGCCCTTCGATGTCGACAAAGCGGTCGAGCTGATCCGCCGCGCGCTCGGAGAGAGTTTGCGCGAAGCGGACGTGGAGCAGGTGTCGGCCGAGACGCCCGAGATCCTCGGCCAGGCGCCCGCGATGCAGGACGTGTTTCGCGCAATCGGTCGCCTGTCGCAATCGAATGTGACGGTGCTGATCACAGGTGAGTCCGGCTCAGGCAAGGAGCTGGTGGCGCGCGCATTGCACAAGCATAGTCCGCGAGCGACGCAGCCCTATATCGCATTGAACACCGCTGCGATTCCGAAGGATCTGCTGGAGTCGGAATTGTTCGGCCATGAACGCGGCGCCTTCACCGGTGCGCAAGCGACCCGCCGCGGCCGCTTCGAGCAGGCTGAGAACGGTACGCTGTTCCTGGATGAAATCGGCGACATGCCGTTCGACCTCCAGACCCGTCTGTTACGCGTGCTGTCCGACGGCCATTTCTATCGCGTCGGCGGACATCAGCCGCTGAAGGCCAACGTGCGCGTCATCGCTGCGACCCACCAGAACCTCGAGCAACGGGTCAAGGACGGGCTGTTCCGCGAAGACTTGTACCATCGACTGAACGTGATCCGGCTGCGCCTGCCCAGCCTGCGCGAGCGGCGCGAAGACATCCCGCTGCTCACGCGCCACTTCCTGGCACAGAGCGCGAAACAGCTCGGCGTCGAGGCCAAACGCATGTCCGATGCGGCGATGCAATTCCTGGCTAGCCTGGAATTGCCCGGCAACGTCCGCCAGCTGGAAAACCTTTGCAACTGGATCACGGTGATGGCGCCGGGTCAGGCTGTCGAGGTCAAAGACCTGCCGCATGAGCTGACTCACGGACAGGAATCTGCGCCTGCGCCGGCCGCAATGCAGGCGCTGGTTCCGACGCCGCAGCCTGATGTGCCCGGCGTAAGCGTGCTTCCCACCGGCAGCGCCCCGATCGTCGGGAGCAACTCCGCGGACAAGGCCAGCTGGATTGCATTGCTGGAATCGGAAGCGGCCCACATGCTGGCCGACGGGCAGCCGGAAGTGATGGATGCGCTCGGCCGCCAATTCGAATCGACGCTGATCAAGACCGCGCTGAAACATACGCACGGTCGAAAGAACGACGCGGCGGTTCGACTCGGCATCGGCCGCAATACGATCACGCGCAAAATCCACGAACTGGGCATCGACGGCGCCAAGGACGAGTAACTGTTGTTCCCACCTGCGACCGTGAACGAACAAGATCGTTTACGGTCCGCTTCCAAATTTCCTTCCCGGCATGCAGATGCCGCGCCTAAAGCTTTATCGACCGCAAGAGTCGTAATGTTTCCGGGCGTAAGATTATTCTTCCACTTACTTTTTTCGCAGCCGCCGGGTAACGCCGCGTGGATCGAACTGGAAACCAATTGAGAATCAATTACGTACATATCGGCATAGCCGTCGTAGCGACGCTGGTGCTGACACTGGTCATCGCGAACTTCACGTCAGGCGAAAAGAAGATCGACAGCGATGTGAAGCGCCTGTATTCGGTAACCGACCCGCAGTTTTTGCGCTCGATGGGTGTGCTGCTTGGCCCGACCATACTTGAAGGCAATCGCGTCGACTACCTGGAAAACGGCGACCAGATTTTTCCGGCCATGCTGGACGCGATCCGGTCCGCGAAAAAGACCGTCACCTTCGAGACCTATATCTATTGGTCGGGAGAGATCGGCAAGTCGTTTTCCGAAGCATTGTGCGAGCGCGCGCAGGCAGGGGTGAAGGTGCATGTCCTGCTTGACTGGGTCGGCAGCGCGAAGATGGATGCGCCCACGGTCGACGGCATGAAACAGTGTGGCGTCGAAGTCGAGCGTTATCACGAACCGGCCTGGTACAACCTGACCCGCATGAACAATCGCACCCACCGCAAACTGCTGGTGATCGACGGGCGCGTCGGCTTCACCGGCGGGGTAGGCATTGCCGATCAATGGTCCGGCGATGCGCAGGATGAGTCGCAATGGCGTGATTCACATTTTCGGGCCGAGGGACCCGTGGCATTGGAGTTCCAGGCGGTATTCCTCGACAACTGGATGAAAGCGACCGGGCGTGTGCTGCATTCCGCCGCGTATTTCCCGAAGATCGAAAACGCCGGGAAAGCGCCGGCGCAAATGTTCAGCAGTTCACCGACCGGCGGCAGCGAAAGCATGCAGTTGATGTACCTGTTATCCATCGCGGCGGCCAGCAAGAGCATCCTGCTTTCCAGTTCTTATTTTGTGCCGGATGATCGTGCGATAAAAGCCCTCGCCGATGCCGCAAAACGCGGAGTGCGGATCAGGATCATCACGCCGGGAGATAAAATCGATACTGAAATTGTGAGGCGTGCATCGCGCGCCCGCTGGGGCGATCTGCTCAAGGCCGGCGTCGAAATTTATGAATACCAGCCCACCATGTTTCACTGCAAGGTGATGATCGTCGACGGCTTTCTGGTGTCGACCGGATCGACCAATTTCGACAACCGTTCGTTCCGATTGAATGACGAAGCGAACCTGAACGTTTACGACCCTGCGTTCGCGGCGGAGATGACCAAGGTATTCGAGAAGGATCTGGCGAGCTCACGCCGTATCACACTCGAGCAGTGGGAAAATCGGCCGGCGATGGAAAAAGTGGTGGAGCACACGATGTCGCTGGTCGGTCACCAGTTGTGACCCTGCCGCCGTTCAGGTATTGCGCCGCGGATAGCCTTCCGCGGTGATCCTGACCCACACGCGGTCTTTATCTTCATCCGACATGAACACCCATTGCGACACTTCATCCACGGTGCGTCCGCAGCCGCGGCATACGTCGTCGAAGGTAGTTGAACAAACGGCAACGCAAGGTGTGTCAGGGCGGGGCGGGTGGGAGTTCTGCATAATGGCGTTTTCAGGAGACACGCCAGGATAGGGGAATCGGTGTACAAACTCTACTACTACCCGGGCAATGCCAATCTCGCGCCGCACATGTTGCTGGAAGAACTCGGCGTCAACTATGAGCTGGTGCTGGTAGACCGCGAGACGAATGCGCAGAAAAGCCCGGAATACCTGAAGCTGAACCCGAACGGTCGTGTGCCGACGCTTATTGACGGCGAACTGGTGCTCTACGAGGCTGCGGCGATCTGCCTGCACCTGGTCGACCGGCATCCCGAAGCAGGATTGGCGCCGGCCGTCGGCAGCGCCGAGCGCGCGGAGTTCTACAAGTGGCTGGTCTACCTGACCAACACGCTGCAGGCTGAATTGATGACGTATTTTTATCCGGAGCGACTGATCGACGATAAGGCGGGGGCTTCGCAGGTGAAGACGCATGCGGAAGCGCGCGTCGGCGGCATGCTTGATTTGATAGAGGATGCTCTTGCATCACATGGTGGTCCGTATCTGCTGGGAGCGCGATACAGCGCTGTAGATCCTTATCTTTTGATGCTGTCGCGCTGGACGCGGATGATGAAGAACCCGGCACGCAACCGTCTTCACCTCGGCGGCTATCTGGAGCGGCTTGTTGCGCGTCCCGCGATCCAGCGGACCTTTGCTGGTGAGGGATTGGGCGCGCCGTTGTTCTGAGGTGAAGCGGCCCACTCCCCCTACGACGACCCCTGCCTGATTTTTCGCCATAACGTGGTGCGGCTTATACCGAGATGCTTGGCGGCCGCTTCACGATTGCCATTAAATCGCGCAAGAACCTGTTCGATCGTTTCGGCAGATTGCTGCACCGGGCACACGTTCTCTCCCGGGGTTCTTGCAAGCTCGGGCGCAACCGACATGAGAAAGCCTGGAGATAATGCTTGCAGCGGTTCAGCCGCGAGGAACAACGCGACGCGCTCCATCAGGTTGCGTACCTCGCGCACATTGCCGGGCCATGCGTATGCGCTCAACAACGGCACGCATGCAAGCACTTCCGCATGCAGGTTCGCATGAGGGCGCGCGCCAAGCGAGGCCAGCCCAGTCTTCAGGCACCATTCCGCCAACGCAACCAAGTCTTCCGACCGATCCTTGAGCGGCGGCAGTGACAGGCGCAATACGCCGAGCCGGTAAAACAGGTCTGCGCGGAAACGGCCATCGCGCACCCGTTGGTCAAGATCGCAATGGGTAGCACTGATGATGCGCACATTCACCGGAATCGGACGCGTGCCGCCTACGCGCACCACTTCACGTTCCTCCAATACACGCAGCAATCTGGTCTGCAGCACCAGCGGCATCTCGCCGATTTCATCCAGAAACAGCGTGCCACGATTGGCCGCTTCGAATAGTCCCGCATGCCCGCCGCGGCGCGAACCGGTGAACGAGCCTTCCTCATAGCCGAACAGTTCGGATTCCAGCAGCGACTCGGCGACTGCACCGCAATTGATAGCGACAAACGGTTGCCGTGCGCGCGGTCCTTCCCGATGCATCGCCTGCGCCGCCAGCTCCTTGCCGGTGCCGGTCTCGCCCTGGATCAGCACCGAGGCAGGCGACCTCGCAAACAGGACGATAGCCTGGCGTACCGCTTCCATTGCCGGCGAATCGCCGCGTAAGTCATTGACGCCGTGTTTGGCGCGCAGCGTATCGGCAACCGGCTGGGTACGTCCACGCATAGCCTCCAGATGCGTGAACCGCGCGATTTCGAGCGCGTCGACAAATGCCTGGCGGATCGATGCAGCGGAATAGAGGAACACACCTGCGAGACCCGCTTCCTCGGCAAGGTCGGTCACCAGCCCGGCGCCGACGACGACCTTGATGCCCGCGGCTTTCATTTCGATGATTTGCGACCGCGCATCCTCCTCGGTGGCATAGGTCCGCTGCATCATCCTGAGCCCGAAGGTGGCCTGGAATTCCGCGAGTTCCGGCATGGTTTCCTGGTAGGTGATGAGACCGATCTCCGGCGAGATCTTGCGCGCGCGGGCCAGCGCCTGCATTACATCGAAGCCGCTCGCCTTGGCAATGACCACCGGCACCGAGAGACGGTTCTTCAGATATGCGGCATTGGAACCGGCGGCAATCACCGCGTCGCAACGCTCGGTAAGTATGCGTTCGCGTATGTGGCGCACCGCATCTTCGAAGCCGAGATACACCGGTTCGATCGTCGCCCGGTCGTCGAATTCGAGCGTAATGTCGCGAAACAGGTCGGACAGGCGCGAAATGGAGACGGTCCAGATGACCGGTTTGTCTG
>JAQGMD010000195.1 GCA_028292565.1 Burkholderia sp.
GGAAGCGTCTCTTGCCACACGCGGCATCGATGCACGCACCGACAACCCCTGGTATTTTGCGTCTGCCGAAGAATACAAAAGACGCCTCCAACACAACGGCTTTGAGGTTGAAAAGATAACGCTCATACCGCGTCCGACGCCATTGCCCGGACATATGGTTGAGTGGCTCGAAACCTTTGCGAAAAGTTTTGCAGCGGCGCTTCCTGTGTCGGAACGTGCTTCTTTTCTCGATGAGGTCGCTGAATCGTGTCGCGCGAGCTTGTGCGATGCGAATGGAAACTGGACAGCCGACTATGTGCGCTTGCGCTTTTCCGCTGTGAAGGCGCACTAACACTTTCCTGTCGTAATTAAAAATGTCGCTTGTAGGAAAACGCCTAGTCCAATCTACGCGTTTTCCCACCCGCGCTTTAATCCGTCGCTGATATCCATCTGCCTGGCAACTTGTAATACTTCAATGCATAGATTGCTGACGCGCAAAGCGCATCAACAAGGTCCTGATAAGTAAAACCGATAACCACCTTGTATTGGAATCGCCATGCTGAATACCTCAATGATCGGACTTCGCTCTGGTGCACAAACCGCGGTAACGACGTCGCCTGTGGAGGCAGGAACGCTACGTCAAGGCAAGCTTTGGTCGACCCTCAAAGAAGTCTGCGACCTGCTGCGTATTTCCGCCGCGCCGACTATCAATGATGAAGAATTCTTGTTCCAGCATATGCAGTTCAAGGCCGGCCAGCGCATCCATACCATCGGCCAGCAATTTGACATGCTTTACATCGTCTATTCCGGCTTCCTCAAGTCCGTCATGATCGACGAATCCGGCAGCGAGCAGATCCTCAGCTTCCCGATGAAGGGCGACCTGTTCGGCATCGATGGCATCCACAGCAAGCACTATGCGTCCGAAACTGTCGCGCTCTCCAACTGCGACATCATCCTCGTGCCGTTCAAAACATTTACCGCGCTGGGCAGGATGCACGGCGATCTCGAATCCGCAATTTACGGCGCCATGAGCCGCGAACTGGTGCGTGAGCAGGCCATGGTGTCCATGCTCGGCTCCCTCAGCGCCGAAGCGCGCGTTGGCCGCTTCCTGGTGTTCCTGTCGGATCGCTTCACGCAAATGGGCTACTCGGGTACGCAGTTCAACCTGCGCATGACTCGCCAGGAAATCGGCAATTATCTCGGCCTGACACTGGAAACAGTGAGCCGCACGCTCTCCGCCTTCAATGCGATCGGGCTGATCACGATTGACCAGCGCGCGGTGGTGATCAACGACCTGCAGGCGCTCAAAACGCTGCGCCGCCTGCCGCCGTCGCACGCGCGCCTGAAACAGGATGCGGCAAAAGCATTCAAGGCGTCTGCCCCACAACAGATCGCCGCCGCGTAACAGTTCGAGTTTTCCCTGCCGCGGGTCTCCCTCAAGCTCTTGCGACGGCGACCGCGCGGTGCTCCCGATTATTGGAATCGGCATCGCACTCGCGGACCGTTGCGAGAAAGCTCGCACAAAGGGCATCGCGCTGTGGCGGCTGGATGATCGTTGCATGGTCACCGCCGACGTGCACGTTCGTCAGCCGGCTGCAGATGCCGCTCCAACCGTAATCGTCCGGTTCACCGGGCCAGCGGTCGTTGGAAAGATATAAAACCGCCGGCACATCGAGACGAGCCGGCTTCCATTGCCGGAACGCCTGGTACCTCAGCTCTCTTGTCAGCCGTCGCTTGAACCAGAACGCAGCCTTTGTTGGCCGCATCATGAGCATCCGGTCGAGCAGGCCCAGCAGCTCGAACCGCCGCCGGCGGATCAGCATGTCGATCGTCCCCAAGATCCAGTCGATACGCCAGAAAGGCGCTTCGTCGAGAAAAGCATGAAAACCATTGGAACGGAATTGCGGCGTCAGGTCCCAACGGCGGGTATCGAGCAATCCAAGGTAGTCCACCTGGCGGCCGGATGCCACGAGCCGGTGCGCAACTTCGAAGGCAACGATGCCGCCATATGAGTAGCCGGCAATGCGATAGGGCTCACCGACCGGCGCAGCACAAATCTTTGCGAACACCGCGTCGACGATCGCAGCGAATCCGCCGCCCGCGGCCATCGTCTCCCGCCACGCGGGATAATCAACCAGCTCGAACCGGATGTCCTTTCCGAATGCAGCACGCAGACGCGCAAGCGCGGGGTCATCGCTCTGGATACCTGGCAGCAGGAAAACCACAGGCGCGGCCGAACGGTCGCTACGTCGGCCGGCCTGAGCCAGATGGTCATGGATCATCGCGACGAGGCCACTTGGTGTCGTATCGTCGTTGAGCACATCCAGTGGAAGCTTGAAGCCCAGCTTGTCCTCGATATAGAACCACAGTTCGATTGCCTTCAGCGAGTCGCCATCGGCTTCGTTCCACGGCAGATTCGCGTCAAACGATTTCGCACCCAGCACGATGGCCCATGCATGCTTCACCGCGGCGCGGATATCGGCACTCGCATGCGGGTTGTTCACCGCCATCCTGACAGGCGCGTCCCTGGTGTCATTTCGCGCGTCATGCTCGAGTTGTTGCCGGTCCATCGCCTCGAGCGCACGGATGTCTGGCTTGAACCCGGGCAGCTGGGGAATCTCCTCCACCAACCGAATATCCGCCGGATGCATGTATAGCGGTACGCGCGCATTCAATACCTGCTTCAGCCTGGCCTGCAGTCCATCCGCATGGCCGGTGAGAGGCGCGACGTATGCTGCGAGCGCAACCACCTCTTCGCCTTTGCGGCGCGCAATCACTGCTACGTCCATTACGTCGCCGCAGCTGCGCAGGGCCGCTTCTACTTCTCCTGTGTCTATGCGCAGCCCCCTGATCTTGATCTGGCGGTCCTTGCGTCCAAACAGCTCCCACAGTCCGCCGGCGGACTGCTTCACCATGTCGCCGGTACGCAAAATGCGCAGGGACGGGTCGGCCGGATCGCTCGTGAACGGGCCCGGCGTCAGTCGGCCCTCCTGCCATTGGCCCAGGGCAAGATAGCGGCTACGCACCACCAGTTCGCCGATTTCGCCGGCCGGCGCCGGCTCGTCATTTTCATCCAGCACCATGAAGTCAACCCCGGGCCTGGCATATCCGATCGGCACGCGCGGTCCGGCATTTTGCCATTGCGACGGCACGAACCATTGAAAGACTCCAGGTGTTTCGGTCGAGCTGAAGCTCGCGAAAAAATGGCAGGATGGCGGCGCGATATTTCGGAAAAGGGCCAGGTCGCCGGCGAGTGTTATATCGCCGCCAACCCGGATCACGCGCATATGCGAAAACGCTTGCGTTGCACCAGGCAAACGAAGCAGCATCCGCAGCAATGAAGGCACGGCATAGCCGATCGTAATACGGTGCTCTCCCATGGTTCTCAGCACACGGTGTATGCCGTCCTGCTGCGGGTCGGTGATGTGAAGCGTTGCGCCATTGAGCAACGCAGTGAATATCTCGCGTTCGCCAGCAATGGTGCCGGGCGAACTGAGCAGGATGAAGCGGTCTTCCGCATGCACATGACAGGAATTCGTGTACTCCGCCACGCGCTGGAGTATCGCGCGCTGGTCATTGCAGATGCCTTTCGGTTTGCCGGTGCTACCCGACGTATACAGGATGATGGCAGGCGCATCGACAGCAGTGACGTTCACTGCGGGATCGCCCGTTACATCGATGTCGATTTGCGATATGTCCGCAGGCACAAGCCCGGCGGCATCCGAAGCGGTATGCAGGATGACCGCACCCATACCCGCTTCCCGGATGATGGCCTCGATGCGTGCGACCGGATATTTGAGATCGATCGGAACGAAGGGGCGGCCTGCTGCAAGGCATGCCAGAGCTGCGATCGGGAAGCAGGCGTTGTGCGGCAGCAGGATGCCGACCGGTTGGCAGGGCGCAGTCACCATATCGACATGCTGCGCAACGTGGTAGGCGCGAGCTCGCAGCTCTTCGTAGGTCAGGCGCTGTGTGTAGTCGGAAACGGCTGTTCGACTCGCATGTTTCAACGCAATTTGCTCGAATCGCTCCACGATCGGGCGATTCATCCACGACTCCTCGAACCGCTCGAAGCCGACATCCGACGGTCCCTCGAAATCAAGGGGAACCATGCTGTCCACCTGGAACCACGATTTCATTTCCGACTCCGTGAATTTCTGCAAGGGCGATTTTGCCCGTCGATTCTTTTAGTCAAGAGTAGCAGTGCGATGGGAGTGTCGTCTGAGCATTGTCAAGTTCTCCTACAGGTTGCGGACGATCAATTGCCGCCAGTTTCCGAAGTGTAAAGTGGACGGGAGCGAACAACGCACCAGCCCATGGAAGCCGAACAGATCTCGATCACCCGCTACGATAATACGGTGCCCGCATTCGTCGGGCCGGAGCTGGAGCGGCTTTACGGCAGCGTTTTTTCTTCGTTGCCGCAATTCGAGACGTACGGCGCATTCGGCAC